>JAHELT010000004.1 GCA_024644045.1 Chromatiales bacterium
GTAGGTGGACCGCAGGCGCCGCCGCGTGGTCCCGAAATAGCCCATGCAGAACACCGGTGCCAGCGCCGTGCGCACCGGGGATGGGGCCTGCATGAGGTACCGGGCGCGCGCGACGACCCGCGGCGCGTAGCTCTGCTGAAACCCCTTGTAGCCTTCGCTGTGCGCCATGAAGGCGGTGTTCGCGATCAGCAGGCTCCAGTGCCACACATCGAAGGGGTACTGCCAGGCGTCCAGGGTCATCCCGGACAGGCGCACCACCGCATAACCGAGCAGCGCGACGACGCCGCCCAGCCCCCAGAGCAGACCTGCCCATCCCCACACGGTGCCCGGCGCCCCGCTGTTCAATCGCGGTGCGAAACCGCGGGCGCTGTTGGTAGAATGACCATGCGCCGATTCTAGCGTGCCGCTCCGGTAGCGTGGGTTACCGCGAGTGCGCTGGCACGCCGCATGCATTCACTCCCGCGCGGCGTGTCAGATCTGGTGGGGGACCGATGAGAGAGCACTACTACCTGGACAACGCGGCCACGTCTTGGCCGAAGCCCGAAACCGTCTACACCTCGATGGATGCTTTCTTCCGGCAGTACGGGGTCAATCCCGGGCGCGCCGGTCACGACCTGGCGGTCGAGGCGGAGCGCATGATCGTGGAGACGCGGCGCCTGCTGGCGGCGTTTTTCGGGTTCACGGGTGATTCGCAGCGCGTGGTCTTCACCCAGAATGCCACCGATTCGCTGAACATCGCAATCTACGGCCTGGCCGCCGCCGGCGGGCACCTGATCAGTACCCGCCTGGAGCACAACTCGGTGCTGCGCCCGCTGTACCACCTGGAGCGCGACCAGGGTATAGCGGTCACCCGCGTCGCGCGCGACGCCTTCGGCTATATCGACCCGGAGGACATCCGCAGGGCGTTGCGCCCGGATACCAGGGCCGTTGTGGTCAACCATGCGTCGAACGTGCTCGGCTCGGTGCAGGACATCGCCGCGATTGGTGCGATCACCCGCGAGGCCGGCGTGCCGCTGGTGGTCGACACGTGCCAGAGCGCCGGGGTGCTGTCGATCGACATGCAGGCGCTCGGCATCGACATTCTCACGTTCACCGGTCACAAGGGCCTTTTCGGGCCCATGGGCATCGGCGGAATGATCGTGCGTGAAGGCCTCGATCTGCCGCCGGCGCGCGTCGGAGGCACCGGCGTCGATTCGATTTCGCGGTTCCAGCCCGACGAATACCCGTTTCACCTGGAAGCCGGCACCGTGAACATCCCCGGGATTGCCGGTCTGAACGCCGCGCAGAAGTGGTTCGCCAAGCTGGGCCGCGAGCAGCTGGACGATGCCGGCGAGGTCGACCACGCGCAGGCGTGTGTGGCCGCGCTCCAGCACATCGACGCCAGGGAGCGCGAGCACATCGCAACGCTGGAATCGGCGTTTCGCGACATGCCCGGTGTGACGGTTTACGGGCCGGGCAACAACGGTGCGCGTGTGGCGACGCTGTCCGTGAACGTCGACGCGTTGCCCGCCGATCAGGTCGGTGCCATGCTCGATGCCGACTATCATGTCTGCGTGCGTCCCGGTCTGCATTGCGCGCCGCTGGTGCATGAAGACGAGGGTACGGTGGCGCAGAAAGGCACGGTGCGCCTTGCTCCGGGCTACTTCAGCGACGAGGAGGATCTGCAGCAGGCGATCGAGGGCATTCGCGACATCGCCAGCTGAGCGCCGCTGCCGGCGGCGGTCGCTGCCGGGCTGCCGTTCGCGGGGTTCGCTTCGACAAACCGCTTGTTCCCGGGCGCGGACCCGGTCCGCACCCGGAAATTCTGAAATAATCCGCGTTTCGATCCTGCGAGGAAACGCCGGTGTCCGAACACAGCCCGAACATCCTGATCGTGATGGCCGATCAGCTCGCACCGCAGTTCCTGCCGGCTTATGGCCACCCCGTGGTCAAGGCGCCGAACACCGAGCGGCTGGCCGCGGAAGGGGTTGTGTTTGACGCGGCGTATTGCAATGCACCGCTCTGCGCCCCCGCCCGCTACGTGTTCATGAGCGGGCGCCTGCCGACCCGGATCGATGCCTGGGACAACGCCTGCGAGTTGTCTTCGGAGATTCCGACTTACGCTCATTACCTGGCGTTCCTGGGCTATCGCACGGCGTTGAGCGGAAAAATGCATTTCTGCGGCCCCGATCAGCTGCACGGCTTCCACGAACGCCTGACCACCGATGTGTATCCTGCTGACTTCACCTGGACCCCGGACTGGGACGATCCCGCCCGTCCACTCGACTGGTATCACACCATGGAAGTCGTACGCGACGCGGGTGAGTGCCTGCGCTCGAGCTATCTGGATTATGACGACGAGGTCGCGTTCACCGCGCAGCGCTTCCTGTTTGATCGAGCGCGCCGTGGCAATCCGCAGCCGTTCTGTCTGACGGTCTCGTTCATCCACCCGCACGACCCGTACATCACACGCCCGGAGTACTGGAATCTGTACCCCGATAATGAGATCGACATGCCGCGAGTCGCGCCCGAATCGGTGACGCTGGACCCGCATTCGCGGCGCTTGCGCGATGCGATGGCCATGCACCGGGATATTTCACCGCAGCAGGTCCGCAACGCCAGGCGCGCCTACTACGGCTCGATTAGCTATGTCGATGATCAGATCGGCAAGCTGCTGCGTACACTGCACGAAGCGGAGTTCGCGGACGACACGGTGGTCATTGTGACTTCCGATCACGGCGACATGCTGGGCGAGCGCGGGTTGTGGTTCAAGATGAACTGGTTCGAGCATTCGGCGCGGGTACCGTTGATCGTTCATGCGCCCGGGCGGTTTACGCCGCGGCGGGTGCCGCAGGCGGTATCCCACGTCGATCTGTTACCGACCCTGGTAGAGCTCGCCAGCGGCGGGCAAACGCTCGACTATCCGACGCCGCTGGACGGGCGCTCGCTGGTCACACACCTGCAGGGACGGGGCGGACATGACGAGGTGGTCGGCGAGTATTGCGCGGAAGGAACCAGCACACCTTGTTTCATGCTGCGCCGGGGACCCTGGAAGCTCATCTGCGCAGAGGGCGACCCCGTGCAGCTTTATCGCCTGGATGAAGATCCGCTGGAGCGGCACAACCTGGCCGACGCCGGGCGGTGCGATGCGCAGGCGGTCGAGCTGCTCGAGCTGTCCGAGCGGCGCTGGGACGTTGCGGCGCTTCGCGCGCGCATCCTGGAAAGCCAGCGGCGCCGGCGCTTCCTGGCACCGGTGATGCGTGAGCAGCAGGTCAGCTGGGACTATCAGCCGCAAGTCGCCGCGGCCCACGCCTACATCCGCAACAACATGAGTATCTTCGAGCTGGAATCGCGTGCGCGCTTCCCGGCCGCCCGGAAGCCGCGCGGATGAGTATCGCCTACGGCGCGCAGCAACCCTGCGACCGCGGCCGCATGCTCTGCGACGGCACGCCGGTGCCGTGCCCGCAACGCGACAAGCCGTGGGTGCTGTTCGTCGCGATCCTGGGTTCCAGCATGGCGTTTATCGAGGGCTCGGTCGTGAATCTCGCGCTGCCGTCGCTGCAGACCCATTTTGCTATCGCCTCCACACAGCTGCAGTGGGTGGTCAACGCCTACCTCCTGGTGCTGGGTTCGTTCATGCTGATCGGTGGCGCGGCCGGCGACCGGTTCGGCGTGCGCCGGGTGTTTGTTCTCGGTACCGTGGTGTTCGGCGTGGGCTCGCTGCTTGCAGCGCAGGCGCCGGAGCTGTCCTGGCTGCTGGCTGCGCGCCTCGTGCAGGGGCTGGGCGGCGCGCTCCTGGTGCCGTCCAGTCTGGCGCTGATCAGCACGCACTTCTCGGCGCACGAGCGCGGCCGTGCAATCGGCGCGTGGGCTTCGGCTTCGGCACTGACCACGGCACTGGGACCGCTCATCGGCGGCTGGCTCGTCGACCGTTACGCGTGGCCCGCGGTGTTCTACATTGTTCCGCCTGTCGCATTGCTGACGGTGTTCCTGAGCCTTTGGCGCGTACCGCGCAGCGTTACGGTCGACGGTCGGGTGGACTATGCCGGCGGCCTGCTCCTGGCCCTCGCTTGCGGTGCGTTCATCTACGCGCTCGTGGTCGATGCGGGTGTCGCGACGCGCGCGGCCATCTTCGCGCTCGCTCTGGCGGCTGCGGTGCTGTTCGTCTGGCGCGAGCATCGTGTCAAAGCGCCCATGTTGCCGCTCGAGCTGTTTCGCTCGCGAGCCTTCAGCGGCAGCAACGCGATGACGCTGCTGCTGTACGGCGCGCTCAGCGGTGCGCTGTTTTTTCTGCCCTTCAACCTGATTCAGGTGCAGGGATTCAGTGCGCTGGAGGCGGGCGCGGCTTTTCTGCCGTTCACGCTGTTGCTGGGGTTCGGCTCGCGTTTTGCCGGGTCGTTGCTCGGCAGCGTCTCACCGCGAACGCTTCTCTCGAGTGGGGCCTTTGTGGCGGGGCTGGGATTCGTTGCGCTGGCCTTGCCGGGCCGCGATGCCGCCTACTTCAGCGGATTTTTCCCCGGGATCGCATTGATTGGCGTGGGCATGACGGCCAGTGTGGCGCCGCTGACGACCGTGGTGATGAACGCGGTTTCCGATGCGCAGGCCGGCGTCGCCTCGGGCGTGAACAACACCGCCGCGCGTTTGGCCGGTGTGTTTGCCGTCGCCGCGATGAGCGTGCTGGCGGTCAGCGTGTTTTCGGCCGCGCTAGAGTCGCGGCTCGACGCGCTGGCGCTCGCGCCCGACCGGGTTGGCGCGCTGCTCGCCGATGCCGACAAGCTGGCGGAGCTCGCGCCGGCCAACGGGGACGCGGACATCCTTGCCGCGATCGACGCTGCGTTCGTGACAGCGTTTCGCTCGGTGACCGTGCTGTGCGGCGTGCTGGCGATGTGCGGTTCGGCGATCGCCTGGTTCAGCCTGCGCGCCACGGCGCCGCTCGAGGAGCCGTAAAGATGAACATGCAAACACCGCCGCGGCGCGGATTTCCGGCCGCCGAGTTCGAGTCACGTGTCGAGGCGGCCCAGCGCATGCTGCGGGCGCAGGCGCTCGATGCGCTGCTGCTGACTACCGAGCCCGAGTTCCGCTACTTCAGCGGCTTCCACAGCGATTTCTGGCTCAGCCCGACGCGCCCGTGGTATCTGCTGGTGCCGCTGCGCGCCCGGCCGATTGCCATCATTCCGGAGATCGGCGCCGCCAGCATGCGGGGCACCTGGGTCGAAGATATCCGCACCTGGCCGTCGCCCGTTCCCGAGGACGACGGCATCTCGCTGTTGCTGGCGGCGCTGGGGGAAGTCAGCGTTCGCTTCGGCACGATCGGCGTGCCAATGGGCGCGGAAACTCACGTGCGCATGCCGCTGAACGATTTCCAGCGTCTGCGCGACGGCCTGCCCGGCAAGCGCTTTGCGGACGCAACCTCGATCGTGCGTACGCTGCGCATGCGTAAATCCGAAGCCGAGATCGACAAGCTGCGCCATGTGTGCGGCTGTGTTTCCGATGCTTTCGAAGCGTTTCCGAAAGTCGCCACGGCGGGCGCCACGGAAGCCGAGCTGTTCCGCGCGTTCCGCATCGAGCTGCTGCGCTGCGGCGTGGACAAGTCCCCGTACCTGGTCGGCGCCGCCGGGGCGGGCGGGTACCGCGACATCATCAAGCAGCCGAGCGACGCCGAGGTCGTCCCGGGAGACGTGCTGATTTTCGATACCGGCTCGGTGTTCGATGGCTACTACAGCGACTTCGACCGGAATTTTTCGTTCGGCGTGGCCGATCCCGCCGCGCGCAGCGCCTACGACGTCGTGTACCGGGCTACGGATGCCGGCCTTGCCGAGGTGCGTCCGGGGGTGACCACCAGCACGTTGTGGCGGACCATGGCCAGGGTACTGGAAGAGGGCGGCTCGCGGGGCGACAATGTGGGCCGCTTCGGCCACGGGCTCGGCATGCAGCTCACCGAATGGCCGTCCAACATGCCGGGCGACGAGACCGTGCTGCAGCCCGGTATGGTGCTGACGCTCGAACCCGGTATGGTGTTCGGCGACGGCAAGCTGATGGTGCATGAGGAGAACCTGGTGGTGCGCGAGGACGGCTACGAGCTGCTGTCGCGGCGTGCTGCACCGGAGATGAAGGTAATACAGTGAACCGACTGCAGTGACGGATTCGTACACTTGTTTCGCCGCGCGCTCCGCGGTAAGCCTGGATGCCGGCAGCCGTGTGCTCGTGATTGAGACCGAGGGCGCGACCGTCCCGTTAAACCACCGAAAGCTCGTCGGGCGCGACGCCGCTGACGTGGGCGGTTGAGCTGCGCTATGCCGGTACGCCAGACCTGCGCCGATGCCGCGTTGCACTATGCCGGTAACGACATCGACCGTGCCGCGCTGCAACGCAAAGATCCCGAGTGGCTTGCTGCGCAGCTGGCACACCCGGAAACGTTGCTCATGCCGGTGTGGCGCAATCGTAACCTGATCGCCGGCATGCCGTGCGGGGCACCCGCCGCGGCGACGTTGCTGCGCACGTCGGGTGACGAGGTCACCGCCGTCGCTGCGGAACCGGTGTTTCTCGGCTTGCGTAAGGCGACGGCGATTTACGCGATCGACCTGTCGGTGTGTGAGGAACCGCTGGCCGAACGCCTGGCCGGTGATCATCAGTTCGTCGATCTGCGCCTTGCCGGGCCGTTGATGAGCCTGTCCGAAGCCGCGTTGTGTGCCTATGCGCGCGGCATGGTCTACTGGCATCGTCACCACGGCTTCTGCAGCAACTGCGGTCGGGCGACGCGGCCGGAGCAAGGCGGCCAGATGCGCCAATGCACCGCCTGCAAGCGCACCAGTTTCCCGCGTACGGATCCCGCAGTGATCATGCTGGTGATCTGTGATAACGGCGACGGTCCCGCGAGATGCCTGCTCGGCCGCGACCCGCGCTGGCCAAGCGGCGCTTACTCGACGCTGGCGGGCTTCGTCGAACCCGGCGAATCCCTGGAAGAGGCGGTCACGCGCGAAGTATTCGAGGAAAGCGGCGTGCGTGTGCACGACGTCACGTATCTGGGCTCGCAACCCTGGCCGTTCCCCTCATCGATCATGCTCGGCTTTCGCGCGCAGGCTCACTCGATGGCGTTGCAGCTGGACCCGGACGAAGTCGAGGATGCGCAATGGTTCACCGCAGCGCAGATCAGACAGTTCGGCGAATGGGGCGACCGCAACGCCGCGCTGAAAGTTCCACGGCGCGATTCGATCGCGCGATTTCTGATCGACACCTGGGTGGCTGAGCAGGAGCGGCTATGAGCAGTGAAAGCGGCGAGCCGTTGCCGCTGAGCGGCGTGCGCGTGGTGGACTTTTCAACCCTGCTGCCGGGTCCGCTGGCGACCCTGCTGCTGGCCGAGGCCGGGGCCGAGGTGATCAAGATAGAGCGACCCGGCAGCGGTGAGGACATGCGCGGATTTGCGCCGTTTCGCGACGGCGAGGCGGTCAACTTTGCGCTGCTCAACCGCGGTAAGCGCAGCGTCGCGCTCGATCTCAAGGACCCGGGCAGCCGCGCGGAGCTGGAAGGGTTGCTGCGCGATGCGGACGTGCTGGTCGAGCAATTCCGCCCGGGCGTGATGCAGCGCCTGCGCCTCGACTATGCAAGCGTGCAGTCGATCAATCCACGCATCGTCTACTGCTCGATCACCGGGTACGGTCAGTCCGGCGCGCGCGCGAACCGCGCTGGCCACGATCTCAACTACCTCGCCGACACCGGCATGCTTGCGCTCAGCGGCGACGCACAGGGCGCGCCCGTGAATCCACCCGCTCTGATCGCCGATATCGCCGGTGGCAGCTATCCCGCGGTGATGAATATCCTCCTGGCGCTGCGCAAGCGGGACCTGACCGGTACCGGCAGCCGGCTGGATATCTCGATGACCGACAATCTGTTTCCACTGATGTTCTGGGCGCTGGCTGAATCCATCGCGGGTAACGCCGTTCCGGAACGCGGCACGGGCTGGTGCACGGGCGGATCGCCGCGTTACCGGATCTACCGCACCGCCGATGGCGGGCACGTGGCGGTGGCAGCGCTGGAGGATCGCTTCTGGTCGACGTTCTGCGCGGTGGTCGAGCTGCCGGCGGCGCTGCGCGATGATCACCACGACCCCGCTGCAACCGCCGCCTGGATCGCTGATGCGATTGCCGCCAAGCCGGCCCGCCACTGGGCTGCGGTTTTTGAGCAGGCCGACTGTTGCTGCAACGTCGTGCGTTCGCTGCAGGAGGTAATGCACGACGCGCACTATGCCGAGCGTGGCGTTTTCGCCCGGCGACTGCGCCTTGGCACAGCGAGCGTGAGCGCGTTGCCAGTGCCGCTGGTTGCCGCCTTCTGTAACGTCGAGACGCGTCCTGCGCCAGGCCTCGACGAGGACTAGAGGTGGCTGGAATGCCTCGCACATGCCGACTGCGCAGCCGGGGCGGGTGCCCGAGGCCTCATCATGGCGCCGTACGAGACGCCGTCGAATAGCGCGATCTGCTGGCACGAAGACGTTGTTCTGAGCGGGCCCGAACCGGGGCGGTCAGAAAATGGAAAAGTACTCGCGCTGCTCCCAGTCGCTGACGCTCGACAGGTAGCGTGCGATCTCTGCCGTCTTGATGGTCAGCAGGTAGTCGACGAACTGGTCTCCGAGCGCGCCGCGCAGCACGGCGTCCTGACGCAGCGCCTCGACCGCACTCATCAGGTCGCCGGGCAGGGGCGCGGCGTCGCTGGCATAGGGGGTTGCCGTGTAGGTGCAGGCCGGATAGCGCTTTTCAAGACCGAGCACGCCGCTCGTGATCTGTGACGCCAGGTACAGATAAGGGTTCGCGGCCGGATCCCCGACCCGATTCTCCACCCGCGTCTGCGGGTCGTTGAAGCCGCCGACGATGCGCACCATCGCGCCGCGGTTGTCGAGCGACGCGACGGCGCGGTCCGGCGCCAGGGAAAACGGTTTGTAACGCTTGTAGCCGTTGATGGTAGGCGTCGTGAGCACGCAAGCGGCGGCGGCGTGCTTCACGAGCCCGGCCACGAATCGGTCGCCCGTGCGCGAGAGCGGCGTCGCGTCGCTCTCCGGCACGAAAGCGTTTACCCCGCTGTCGGTATGCAGCAGCGACTGGTGCAGGTGCCAGCCGCTGGAAAACAGATTGGCACCCTGCGGGCGGCACATGAAGGTCGCGTGCAGCCCGTTGCGTTGACAGATCTGCTTCACCGCGTTGCGGAACAGCACGGTGTTGTCCGCCGTGGCGAGGCCGGATTGCGGGTGAAAGGTGAACTCACACTGACTCGGCCCGAACTCGACCTCCATCGAGCGCAGCGGCAGATCCAGCGCCTGCAGCTGACCGCGCAGCAGCTCGAACACAGGCTCGAACTCGTCGAGCCGTGCTTCGGTCAGGTACTGGTAGCCCTGAGTGATGAGCTCGAACGCCGGGGTCGCGCCGGGCTGCGTGGCGTGCTCCGGCTGCAGCCGCGTCTCCAGCGGCTTGAAGATGTGAAACTCCAGCTCCAGCCCGCTCACGTAGTCGAACCCGGCCTCGGCCAGGCGCTGCAGCGCCAGCTGGCACACCCGCCGCGCGGAGAAAGGCACGGGCTCGCCGGTCTGGAAGTAGATGTCACACAGCAGCCAGCCGCAGCGCGATGCCCACGGCAGCACTTTGAACGAGCCCGGATCGGGGACCATGACGAAATCGCCGCCGCCGGTCATTTCCGGCTGCCCGAGACCGCCGCCCTGCGCCCAGACGGGGTAGACGGTGCGGTGCGAGGTGTCCTTGGCGAGCAGCGTGGTGGTGATGGTGCAGCCGTTGCGCAGCGCGGCCGCCAGCCCGTCCACGGTGATGCTCTTGCCACGCAGTATCCCGTGCTGATCGACGAACGACAGGCGGATGGTCTGCAGGTCGCTTTCCCGTGCCTGTTGCACGACCCGCTCGGCCGCCGCACGCTGTTCGGTACTCCACAGGCCGTGCTCCAGAATGAAGCCGTGACGCCCGACGCTCACACCCGCGCCTCGGCCCAGCTGCAGGCTATGCGGCGTTCGCGCTCGCTGCTGCGCCACGCACGCTGCCAGTCGGCGAGGTTGACGATGTCGTCAAGGGCCAACACCTCGCTGTGGGAATGGCCCTGCAGCGGCGGGGCATCGCCGTTCTCGACTGCGGCCACTGCGCCAAGCAGCGCGCGACGGTAGGCGCGGATGGCGACGTCGCTTTTCGCCAGGTGCTCGCGGGTGCGGTCCTGAATGCGGCCCAACGACTCCACGGCCCACTGGTCGTGCACGTTGATATCGTCGCCCATTCCCGTGTAGGTGCGCGTAGCCTGTTCCTCGGGGTCGTAGCCGTAGTCGTTGCTGCGGTTGAGGCGCGGCCGGTAGTCGGGCAAGGTGTAGAGCTGCAGGCGCTGCTCGAGCATGCGGCGCTTGTCCACCGGCTCGCCGAAGCTGGTGAAGATCGCGTACCAGTAGCAGCTCTCGTCGTCGATCGGGACATGCCACTGCGTGATGGTCATTTCGTGGCTCATCGGAATCACGATGGCCTGGGGGAACACCTGATTGGTGATCCGCACGTGCGCGCGCTGCGCGTCCAGCGGACGCAGCGCCGCGATGCGCAGGCCGAAATCAGTTTGCTCGACGGTGATCTGCGGCCGCGAGTGCTCGCGCAGGAGGCGCGTCACCGGAATCTGCTCGAGCGGCGTGTGGTCTCGGAACTGCCGGCCGTATCCGGATTCGTCCGCCTCGTCCTCGAAAAAGCGGTGCAGGAACGAGGCGTGCGCGGGGTCGATGCCGACTTCCAGCGCCTGCAGCCAGTTACACTCGATGAGCCCCTTGAAGGCAAACGTGTGGGCATCCGGCGCGTGCAGGCAGTCCAGATTCGGCAGCGGCGGTGCGGCACCGCCGCCCAGATGGGCGAACACGATCCCGTTGCGGGCCACGCACGGGTAAGCCGTCTGTCGGATGCGCGTACGGTAGTCGCTTTCGGGCGGCTCGGCGGGCTGCTCCAGGCAGGCGCCGTGCGTATCGAACAGCCAGCCGTGAAAGGCGCAGCGCAGCCCGCCGTCTTCCAGGCGGCCGAAGCACAGGTCGGCCCCGCGGTGCGGGCAATGCCGGTCGAGCAGCCCGTAGGCGCCGTGCTCGTCCCGGAACGCCACCAGTTGCTCGCCCAGCAGACGAATCGGCAGCACGGGCCGCGCGCCCTCGAACTCCGCCTCCAGGGCCACCGGCTGCCAGTAGCGACGCAGCAGCGCGCCTGCCGGGGAGTCGGCGCCGGTTCGCGTGATGCGTTCGTTATCTTCGGCGCTGAGCATCGATCAGCGCAGGTGCTCGGCGTGGTGCGCCAGGTGCTCGCCGATGAACGTGGCGATGAAGTAATAGCTGTGGTCGTATCCCTCCTGCATCCGCAGCCGTATGTCTACGCCGTGGGTCTTGCAGGCGGCCTGCAGGTGTTCGGGCAGCAGCTGCTCGGCGAGGAACCCGTCGGCGCTGCCCTGATCGACCAGCAGCGGCCCCGGGCGGGCGCCGCTTTCGATCAGGCAGGTTGCATCATAGGCTTCCCAGCGCGCGCGATCGCTGCCCAGGTACGCGGAGAAGCACCCCTCACCCCAGGGACAGACCACCGGGTTCGCGATCGGAGCGAACGCGGACACTGAGCGGTACATGCCGGGGTTTTTCAGCGCGCAGATCAGCGCCCCGTGCCCGCCCATCGAGTGGCCGCTGACCGCGCGCACGCCGTTCATCAGCGGAAAGCTGCTTTCCACCAGCGCGGGCAGCTCGCGCGTCACATACGTATACATGTGATAGTGCGCCGCCCAGGGCTCGGCCGTCGCATCGACGTAGAACCCGGCGCCCTGCCCGAGGTCGTAGCGGTCCTCGGCGTCGGCCACGCCGTCGCCGCGCGGGCTGGTGTCGGGAATGATCAGAGCCAGGCCGAGCTCCGCGGCATAGCGCTCGGCGCCGGCCTTGGAGCGGAAGTTATCGTCGCTGCAGGTGAGTCCCGACAGCCAGTAGACGGACGGCACCCGAGCGGATTGCGCCTGCGGCGGCAGGTAGACCGAAAAAGTCATCTCGCAGTTGCAGCTCGAGGACAGGTGCCGGTAGCGGCTCAGCCAGCCGCCAAACGCCTTGATGTTCTCAATGTTTTCCATCGGTCGACTCGGTTCGCGGCGACGCTCGCCAGTTGCTGACAGGGCCGGGGAGCGTATTTTATACTGCTTGTGCGGGCTCCAGGCGCCGATTCGGGCGCGGCAGCGGCGATTGCCGGTTATTCGTCCGCCGTGCCGAACCCTTCGCCGGGTGTTCTGTACTCATCGCGCGGCGGGCTGAAGATGTCGAGAATGGTCGCGCCCGCATCCCCGGTGCGGATGCCGTGGGATACACCGCCCGGGGTGCGCCAGAAATCGCCGGCGCGCATGGCCACTTCCTGCCCGTCCTGGATGCGCACGCACTCGCCTTCGAGCAGAACCCCCCACTGCTCCTGCGGATGCGAATGAACGCTCCCCTCGCTGTGCGGTGCGATCGTGACCACGGACAGCATCGCGTGATCGCCGACGAAAATGCGCGTGTCGATACCTTCGCCGAGCTTGCGCGCTATGCCCTGCCGGGTATCGTGCAGCGCGAACGCCCAGTCCACGCTTGATTTGGTCGTCATGGGCGCCTCCGTTGGCTATTCGCCCCGCCACACCGGGTCGCGTTTCTCCGCGAACGCACGCGCGCCTTCTTTGTAATCCTCGCTCGCGTAGAGCTTTTGCACGCTCGGCAGGGTTTTTCCATTGCACAGATCGAAGGCCTGTTGAATCGGCAGGTGCGCCGTTTCGCGGGCCACTTCCTTGATGGCGGCGAACACCAGCGGCGGTCCGTTGGCGAGCCGCCTCGCCGTATCGCGGGCTACGGCCAGCAGTTCGTCGGCCGGTGTGACCTGGCTGACGATACCCCACCGGTGTGCCTCTGCCGCGTCCATGCGCCGCCCGGTGAACAGCAGGTCCATGGCCACATGGTAGGGTATGCGCCGCGGCAGCTTGATGGTGGCGGCATCGGCCAGGATGCCGGCGGTGATCTCGGGAAGTGCGAACGTGGCGTGCTCGGCGGCGATGATGATGTCGGCCGAAAGCGCCAGCTCGAACCCGCCGCCGAATGCGATGCCGTTGACCGCCGCGATCACCGGCTTGTTCAGATTCGGCAACTCCTGCAACCCGCCGAAGCCGCCGACCCCGAAGTCCGCATCGGCGCCTTCGCCTTGCGCGGCGGCCTTCAGATCCCAGCCGGGGCAGAAGAACTTCTGGCCGGCGCCGGTGATGATCGCCGCGCGCAGCCCCGCTGTGTCGCGAAAAGCTTGAAACACCTCGCCCATGCGCCGGCTGGTCGCGGCGTCGATGGCATTGGCCTTCGGCCGATCGAGAACGACCTGCAGGACGCCGTCGTCGCGAGTCACTTTGACAGGATCCTGCGGTGACGAATTCAATGGGTCTGGCATTGCATCAACTCCTGGCTGGGCGAATCGTTGCGGTCGGCCTTGCGGTGTGCGCGCCCGGAGCTTACCACTGCGGCCCGGTCCCGGAAACGCGCCGCGCGAGGCAAACTTCAACTAAACTACCGGGGTGTCGAAGAAATCGGGCTCGCACCCGGCGGCGGTTCAGAACCGTTGCTCACCAGCCAACACCTCGAAAGGCGACGCTCATGTTCTTCGGCGCGTCGCGTTGACAACGGCGGCGCGCTGGTTCGGCCAGGCCGCCAGCACAACCGTGGCGGGAGCCCACCTGGATTCCCGGGCGCACAGGTCGGCAGCGGGGCAGAGGCGAATGAGTTACGCAATGCTGGAGCGGAAACTTGCCGCTGGCGAGTGCGTGTATCTGGACGGGGGATCCGGCAGCGAACTGCAGCGCCTGGGTGCGCCGATGCACCCGTCAATCTTCGGCGCCATGGCGACTATGACCAATCCGGACATCCTGCAGCGGGTGCACGAAGACTACATCCGGGCGGGCTGTGACATCATCACCACCAACTCGTTCTACAGCTCGCGAAACCTGCTCGCCGCTTACGGCCTCGGCGAAGAGGTCGGCGCCCTCACGCGCGGCGCGGTCGAGGTGGCTCTGAGAGCCCGGGAGCGGACGTCGGGTGTCAAGCAGGTGGCGATCGCCGGCTCGATGTCGCATGCGCTGCCCGTGTACGAAGGGACCGCGCAGCACGATCCGGGAAAGCGGCCCTCGCCCGAGGAAATGCAGCTCAACTTCCACGAGAGCGCCGACATTCTCAAACGCGCGGGCTGCGATTTCATCCTGCTGGAGCGGATGAACGACCCGCAGATGACCGGCTGGGCGGTGCGGGCCGCGCTGCAGACGCGGCTGCCGGTGTGGATCGGCCTGTCGGCCGTCGAGAGCTGGGACGGTGAGCTGCTCGGCGATCTGGACCATCAGGCGCCGGTCGAGGAACTGGTCGACGAGGTCGTGGAGATGGGCGCAAGCGCCTGCGGCATCATGCACACGGTGCCGGCGATCGTCGACCCGGCGCTCGATGTGCTGCGCCAGTACTGGCCGGGGCCGCTGTTCGCGTATCCCGAATCCGGCAGGCAACGCGGATCGGCCTGGGAGTTCGATGCGGCGCTGTCGCCGGAGCGCTTCGCACGCCACTGCCTGCAATGGCGGGAGGCGGGCGTACAGATTCTCGGCGGCTGCTGCGGCATCACCCTGAATCACATTCAGGCCATGATCGGGGCGCTGAGCCGCCGCCAGGCCGCCGGTTGAGCAGAGCGCGCCGCCGTTAACAGCAACTCGGCCCCCGGCGCAGGCCTTCAGCCGGTCTGAGGCGCCAGGCGCGCCAGCGGTTTTTCGTTGATCGGCAGATGCAACACGGCGGCCGCCACGCCCAGCACGATGCCGGCCCACCAGACCGGGTCATAGGTGCCCGCGTTGTCGTACAGGTAGCCGCCCAGCCAGACGCCCATGAAGCTGCCCACCTGATGGCTGAAGAACACCACACCGAACAAGGTTGCCATATAGCGCACGCCGAACACCTGCGCGACGATGCCGGTCGTGAGCGGCACGGTGGACAGCCACAGGATGCCCATGGTGCCGGCGAACAGATAGATCGTCAGTTCGGTTTTCGGTGCCAGCAGCAGTGCGGTGATGCACACCGCGCGCGCGAAGTAGATGACACTCAATCCGCCTTTCTTGCTCCAGCGTTGGCCGACCAGGCCGGACAGAAACGATCCGGCTATGTTGAACAGCCCCACGATTGCGATCGCGTAGGCGCCGACCTCAGCGGCCAGCCCGAGATCCTTCACGTACGCCGGGAAGTGCACGGTGATGAACGCCACGTGGAAGCCGCACACAAAAAACCCGATCGTGAGCAGCACGTAACCGCGGTGGTTTATCGCTTCCTTGAGCGCGGCGGCGATGGTCTGGTCGGTGGTGACTTCGCCCCGGGCGCTCGTCTCGTTGGGCAGCACGAACGCCAGCGGGATGATCAGCAGCGTGGTCAGTGCCAGAATCATCAGGGCGGAGTCCCAGCCGAACGCGGAGATGAACTGCTGGCCGAGCGGTGAGAAGACCACCTGGCCGAACGAGCCCGCGGCGGTGCCCAGGCCCAGTGCGAGCGAACGCCGCTCGGGGCCGACGACCCTGGCGATCGAGGCCAGGGCGATGGAGAAGGCCGTGAACGCAACGCCAAGCCCGGTCACCAACCCGCCGAACAGGTGCAGGGCCGAGGCCGTGTCGACCGTCGCCATGCCCCACACGCCGATCGCGTAGAGCACTGCACCGCCGGCGAGAACGCGGCTTGGACCGAAGCGATCCGCCAGCGCGCCCGCGATCGGTACTCCCGCACCCCACAGCAGATTCTGGATCGCCATGGCCAGGGCAAACGTCTCCCGGCTCCAGCCCTTGTCGACGGTCATCGGCTCCAGAAACAGACCGAAAGACGAACGGATGCCGAAGCCGAGGGCGGCGATCAGGCAGCCCGCGACGATAACGATCAGCGGTGTGCGCCAGGTGGAGGGCGTGCTCATTCGGCAGTGTTTCCCGGGTGGAAGGAGAGGCATTGTAGTCGCAATCCGCGCCCGGTGTCCCGACCCCGCAGCTGCGCGTTCGCACGGTGCATTTCGAGTGACTATTCAAGTAAAGTTCCGGCATGCACGACATCGTCTTTCTATGGTCGCACCCGCGTTCGTTGTCCTCTGCGCTGGAACGCGTCATGGTGGAGCGCGGCGATCTGCGTACCCTGCACGAACCGTTTATCCACCTCTACTACGTGGGCGATGCGAAAAAGCCGCTCGCGCATTTCGAGCCCTTGCCGTCGCATCCGACCAGCTACGCGGGCATCCGGCGCATGATCCTGCAAGCCGCCGAGGACGGGCCGCTGTTCGTGAAAGACATGTGCTACTACGTGCTCGACTATGTGCTCGACGACGCGGAGTTCCTCGGGCGGCTCAGAAATACGTTCCTGATACGCGACCCGGCTCGCGCCATCGTGTCCTACTACAAGCTGGACCGGCACTACACAGAAGAGGAGATCGGTATCGAAGCGCAGTGGCGGGTGTTCGATGCGGTGAACCGGCTGACAGGGTCCGTGCCCGCGGTGCTCGATGCAGAGGACTTGCAGCGCGATCCGGATGCCACGCTGCGTGCCTACTGCCGGGCGCTCGGTATTGTGCACGATCCGGCGGCGCTGCATTGGGACGGCCCGCTGCCGAAAGACTGGCAGTTCGTGGCCGGCTGGCACACAGGCGTCTCGCATTCGAGCGGAATCGCGGCACCCGACGCGGCGCCGGTGGACCTCGACGCCGACCCGAAGCTGCGCCGCAGCTATGAGCACCACCTGCCTTACTATCGCAGAATGCACCGTCACAGATTGAGGCCGTGAGGCTCATGTGGTGAATGCACGCAGCGCTACCCTTGCGCCGCCGGAAAGCCGTGCGCTCAGTCGGCCTGCGCAGCGTCGCCGGCCGGGTCGGCACTTTCGCGCAGCGCCCGGCGACAGGCGGTCAAACACTTGTCCGCGCGGTCCATGCACGCGTGCCGGTTGCGTTCGGTTTCGAGGCAGTCCTTCAGGACGGCGCCGCAGTGCTCGGGGCATTGATCCAGTTCGGCGGCAATACCGTGCGCTGCCGCCGTACAGCTCGCGGCAGCGACGATCGCTGCTCGCACGCAGTGCAACACGTTGCGCATGGCAGTGGTCGGTGCCGGCGCAGAAACGGATGATTCATTCATGAGGCAACAGAGCGGATATGCAAGACGAGTTGAGGAAAGCCTTCTCCGGCGTGCCGGCACCGTTTCGGCATTGTATGCGATTCTGCTGGCGATGCTGGTTGCCGGCTGTTCCCAGCGAGGCTGGTATGAGGGCGTGAAGCAGGGGCACCGGCACCAGTGCAGCCAGGTACCCGAAGCCGAACGGGACGAGTGCCTGGCGCAGCACGATGAAAGTTACGAGGAGTACCGGCAGAAACGCGAAGGGATCGGCGAGTAGGCCGGCTCACACGCCGTCGCGGCGCACCTGCTCGCGCCATTGTTTCTCGAAAACCCGCTCGTCGTCGTGAAACGCCTCTATCCCGGCCTCCAGGCAGAACCTGTCGGCGGTCGCGGTCATGCGGGTCCAGGTCTCGGTGCGGATCTTCCAGCCGGGACGCTCGAGACGGTGCGTCCAGCCAGCCCAGGCTTCCGCGGACAGCGGCTCATCGGGTTTTATGCTGAAGCGTTGCCTGACCGACGCGCCCTGTTCCAGGCCGTGCGCCGGATTGCGCGTGGTTCCGAAGTCGTCATGGGTTTCGTACACCGTTGCGCCGTCGTCGCGCTGACTGACGGATTGCGAGTTGCGTGGCGGATGCAGCGTCTCGCGTGGCGGAGGCTCGGTGTGCGGGACGGCCGAGAACTGAACGGGCGGTGTCCCAGTGACATGCTCGTGCACCGGCACGCGCAGTCTACCGGTGCCGGTCTCCAGCGTCACCGTCGCCGCGTGCGGTGACGGCCACAGCATCGGCCAGTAGCTGGTCGACAGCGCAAGGCGCAGGCGATGCCCGGCCGCGACGGCGTAAGCCGTGTCGTTCAGCTGGATGCGCACGTCGTACCAGGTGCCGGGTTGCAGCGGCTCGATGGTCTCGTGCGAGTCGCGATGCGTGAGATTGAGCGGCGCCCAGGTCAACAGTGCGCAGCGGCCGTCGGGCGCCAGGTCGCACAGCCGCGCGGCCAGCAGCGCCAACGGCTGGTCGCAGCGCAGGCGGAGCTCGAGCACCGGTGCGCCGAGCATGCGCAACTCGCCGGAAAGCGGCGCGCTGTCGAAGCACAGTGACGTTTCGTCGTCCTCACGCTGGTCGCGCGGCAGCTCGTCGTCCAGCCGCATGCCGGGGCAGAAATTGCCGCTGCCCGCCCCGGTTGTCTGCGGCGAGGCGATGTCGCATTCGCCCCGCGTCCCCGGCTGCGCTGCCAGTCCGTCGCCGTTGAGGTACCAGGTTTGCAGCGATCCGGCCTCGTCCGGCCACTGCACGCCGATCCAGTGTCCCCGTCGGGGCGCGTATTTCGCGGAAGACGCGGGCCCATCGAGCATGAACGCCCGCAGCGCTGGGGCGTCCATCGCACCGTTGTCGAGGCCCTTGAGCCAGCGGTCCCACCAGTGTACGCACGCGTCGAGGAAATCGATGCGAGGCTCGATCTCGGCGATGTGCGGGTAGTGATGCTCCCAGGGCCCGATGATGCCGCGGCACGGCGCCGTCAGGCCGCGCAGCAGGCGCGGGATGGCGTTGGAGTACGCATCCGCCCAGCCGCCCACCGCCAGCACCGCGGCACGAATGCCGGTGAAATCCTCGCACACGGAGGCGTGCTTCCAGAACGCGTCCCGGCGCTGATGCTGCAGCCAGTGGGCGGCCAGCAGCGGCAGGTTCTGCAGGCGCTGCAGCCAGGTGTCGCGCCACGCCTCGCCCACGAGCAGCGGGTCGGGCGGCCGCGACGAATACCCGAGCATCTGTTGCGACCAGGTCAGGTTGTCGTTCAGCAGGCAACCGCCCATGTAGTGGATATCGTCCGCGTAACGGTCGTCCGTGGAGCACACCGTGACGATGGCCTTCAGCGGGGCCGGATCCAACGCGGCGATCTGCAGCGCGTTAAAGCCGCCCCACGAGATTCCCATCATGCCTACGGCGCCGGTGCACCAGGGTTGCTGCGCGATCCAGTCGATCACTTCCACACCGTCGGTCAGTTCCTGCGCCGTGTACTCGTCCTGCATCAGGCCGTCCGACTCGCCGTTCCCGCGAATGTCCACGCGCACGCCCGCGTAGCCGCGTCGCGCAAGGTAGGGATAGGTGATGTCGTCGCGTAACGCGGTGCCGTCACGCTTGCGATACGGGAGGTACTCGAGGATTGCGGGCACCGGTTGCCGTGCGGTGTCGCGCGGCAACCAGATCCGCGCCGCGAGGCGCGTACCGTCGCGCAGCACGATCCATTCGTTCTCGAGGATTTCGCACTGTTCGTTCTCGGGGTGCGCGCGCGCCACGCCGGTCACCGATACACTGCGACCGGGTCGCCCCATCCCGTCATACCGCTGTCGGTGTCGATGGCGACCAGTGTGCTGTCGAGCTTGTCGAAATACAGCCGTCCGCCGGACAGCCGGTAGGGATGCTGCAGCGGCATCTCGGCGCGGTACACGCGATTCGTGGTGATCTTCACGCGTGCGGATTACGCGTGTTTGCGAATCGTCATGTAGGCGTGCACATAGTCCATCGCGTGGCCGGCGGGATCGGCGCGTACGCGATCCTGATACGCGCTGTAGTAGCGATCGATCAGCTCGCGCCGCTCGTCGCCGGGGCGTGCCCGGTTCAGTGCATCGAAGAACGTGGCTTCGGTCCACGAACGCAGCGTCGGGATGTACTCACGCGCAAACCGCTCGCTGTCGCCGTGGGCAGCGAAGTCGGCTGCGAAGGGGCAGGGCACGATACGCGTCTCGATGTGCTCCAGTCGCAGGCCCGCCCGGTGCACCGGTCCGTGTGTTTCCAGCAGCGGTGCGCCGAATTCCTCGACGGTGTTGTAGTACTGCGGCAGCGTCATGTTGCGGTATTCCTGCTCGCTGATGGTGCCGTCCTCGACGAAGCCCCGCCAGATCGCATTGAAGGTATCGAACATGTGCACGCCGCCGGTGTTGCCGAGATGCCGGCCCTGCTCGTCACGTGCAAAGTTGACCAGCACCAGGCGTCCGCCCGGCGCCAGCTCCGCGGCGCGGTGCAGGAGAATGGTTTCCCAGTCGCGGTGCCCCTGCTCGGCGAACCTCTCGAGCTCAGCGCCGTGTGCCCCCACCATGTGCACGTGGTCGGAAATGTTGCCGGGTTTGCGGCTCAACCAGTGCATTGCGGTGGCGGAAAAGCCGAGGTGCAGCGTGGCATCGGGTACGATCTGGCGATAGAACGACGTAGCCGATGCAGCGACGTAGACGCGCTGATGTTCGTCGAGGTAGGTGTCGAAATCCGTATTGCCGTAGACGATCTGAAACAACGCGTTGTAGTCGTTGCGCGGTTGATCCGTGTACAGGACGCGGATGTCGAGCTTCGGCGCCGCCGTGCGGATGGCGTCGATCGCGGCACGCATCATGGTCAGCGACGTACCGCCGTCGGCACATCCCATATCGGTAAACGTGAACTCGCGCTGCGCGTGGTCAGCCGCGGCGGCGACGGCTTTGAGCACCATCGGGGTTGCACCCTCGATGACGTGCTTTGCGCCCAGCGTCGCCAGTGAATAGTAACCGCCGCCTTTCATCGCGACGTCGGTCTTGCCCGCTTGTGCCATTGTCCTGCCCGTGCCGGGAACACTCCGCATGTTGCACGATTGGGTTTACAGCGTAAAGCGGGCGGCGGTACTGCGTGCCCGCAGGCCTAACGCTGCGCCTCGTGCGGGGTGCGGAAGTCGTCGCGTTCGAGCAGGGCCGAGGTGGCCAGTCCGAACAGCAGCCCCCCGGAAGGGCGCGCCCACGTTGAAGAGGGTAACCCCGGATACGTGAACGGCCCAAATGGAGAAGCAAAAAAAGGGGTCGGACACTGCGGTATCCAACCCCAGGTTGGGAGGTTGCTCAGCTCAGGGCGTGAACGTCATGTCGAACGCACCTTCCCAGTTCAAGCCGTTCGGGTAGATCGAAGCCAGGTAGTCGGGCGTCGCGATGGCGGCGCTGCGCCAGTCCATCGGGTCGGCGCCCTGGTTCGGTTCCTGATCGGCGAAGCCGTCATCGAAGATCGCGTTCAGCAGCGGCACGCAATCGTCACCCGGTTGTGAACAGAGATTGCCCGTGAAATACGATGGGTCCAGACCGAGTTCGGAAACGATCAGATCCAGTGACGGATCGAACGGGTCCAGCGTGCCGCCGGTGGCCGGCGTCGTGCGGCCGCCGCGGTACTCGGCCGCCGTGATCTGCTTGTCGATCCAGTCCCAGGGCTCGCTGGCGGACTGATCGCCGTCGAAGAAGTACAGGTCGGTTTTGTCGAACAGGTAGTTGCCGAGATGATTGCCGGTGCCCGCGTTCAGCTCCAGCGGCAGCGTAAGATCGGCGATCAGCGCAATCGCCGCGCCTTCGCCGAACCGATCGGCGACCGTGTACATTTTGAGATCCGGCAGCTCGCTGATGCCCACCACCGGTGCAAACTGCGCGTTCATGGCGATCAGTCCGCGCGCCGTGAAGACTTTCTCCAGCGGGTTGGCGTTCAGGTCGCGGGTGACCTCGATGCGAAACCCTTCGGCCCACGGGTTGCCGCCGTCGAAGCGCAGGAACATGTCCGCGAACTTCTCGTTATCGGTGAACGCGAAATCCATGCGCATGTCGGTGGGATCGTCCGCATCGTCTTTGCCACCAACCGTTTCGGCCACGATGACCATCTTGCCGCGCACGTTGCCGTTGGCTTCTTCGTGCCAGGAGATGTAGAAGCCGGGGGTGTCGCTGCTGGTCGGCGGTGTGCTGTGCTCGAACCCGTAGTACATGCGAATGGTGGTTTGTGTGCTGGATTCAGCGGTCACGCTGTAGTGCGTTGGATCGTCCGGATCGTAACCGGGCTTGGAGGGATCGTTGTCGGTCGCACGGATCTCGCCGTCCTGCGGTACGAAGCCGGAGATCTCGATCAGCAGATCGGCGACACAGGTCCAGGTGGCGATTGCGGAAACCATGAATTTGGACATTTCGTAGCCGTTGCGCAGCGGATCGTCGTCGTCGGCGCCGTTGAACGCACACGGCTCACCGGTGCCGCCGTGCGTACCCGCCGCACTGGTGCTCGCCGGCAACCGCCCGCCGGTCAGGCTGTCCGGCAGATCCAGGCTGACGCTCAACATCTCCTCGCCGCCACCGCTGCTGGTGGTCGACGTTTCGCAGGCGCTCAGGAGCATGAGCGGCGCGCTCAATGCGCACGCCAGTGCCGTCCGTTTGCAGGTACTGAATTTCATCAACATCGCGTGTTCTCCCGTGAGTGCAACTGAACTTTACGTACCCTCACCGGAGACACCGAGCGGGCGCCGATTTGATTTCGGCCGGCCGCTGCGGGCGCCGGGGCGACCTGCGGCCCTGGCGGAAGGAGGCTGCACGGCGGCGGCGAAATGCTCGCTGTTCCGCGCCGCTACGTCAAATTCACGGCGCCGGACGCAACATGTTTTTCAAACTTCCGGTAATCTCGCGTCTCCTTCTGCCTATCTGCGGTTAACCACGAAGCCCTACGATGCCCTCACTCAACGCGCGCACCGCCGCCTTTTACCTTGCCGTAAGCTGCCTGGCGCTCTTCGGCTACGCACCGGACGGGCCCGCGCAGACGGTGGTGCCGCCCGAGGATCCCACCCAGTCGATTGTCTACTGGCAACCCTATGTGATCGACCCGGGGCGGGATCCGCGCGTCGCACAGGCGCAACGCATCTTCGCGGTGCTCCTGCGAGCCTGGGATATCACGCGCCTGGAGCCGGCCCTGCATGTGGTCAGCTCGAGCGAGGGGCCGTGGGCTGCGTCGCTCGCGGACGGCAACATCCTCCTCAGCCGCGCGGCCGTCGAAGCCTGCTTCCAGTTCGGACGCACCCGCGCCCCGCATCTGCTGGCCTTCGTGCTGGCGCACGAGCTGTCGCATCAGCGCGCCGACGATCTGTGGCACCATAAATTCTTCCGCCTGGCGGGCGCGCAGACATCGTCGGTTCAGGCACGTCTGGTCGAAGGCCTCGGGGCGGATCAGACCGCCCTCGAGGACATCGGCAAGCGGGAAGCGCGCGCGGATCACGACGGTCTGCTGCTGATGTCCAGCGTGGGCTTCGACCCGTATCAGGTCATCGACGACAAGGATTTTTTCACCGCCTGGGTGGAGAGCCTGTGGGGCGGTTCCTGCGAGCGGTCGGCCAGCCATCGGCGCGCCTGCCGGGATGCGCAAAACCGGGCCCTGCGTACCCGGGTGCAGCTGGCCGAGGTGGCTTCTCAGGCCACCCTCTACGACCTGGGCGTGCAAGCCCTGGTGGCCGGCAAACACGAGGCGGCACGGCGGCTGTTCACCACCTACGGCCGCGCCTATCCCAGCCGCGCCGTGCTGGCCAGCCTCGGCACCAGCTACCTGGCCGAAGCCGTTGACGCTTATCGCGCGCTGCTCGCGACCGGCCGCCTGCAGGGGCCGGATTTCTACTACCCGCTGCTGCTCGACGCCCGTCCTCAGGCGCGCCCGCAGGTCACCGCCGCGGTCCGCGGGGCACCGCAGCAGCAACTGCCGCAGCGGATCAGGTACCTGCTTGCTGAGGCCAACCGGCACTACGATCGCGCCATCCGCCTGGAACCGGAGTACCGCGCGACCTATCTGCTGCTGGCGGTGAGCCATCTGCTGGAAGGCAATCCCTACCTGGTACGCGGCGTGCTGCAGGGGCGCTTTGCGCCGCGCTTCGGCGCCGACGCCGGCGCGGCTCTGCTGCTGGCAATGACACACGCGATCGAAGGTGACACGGCAACGTCGGAGCGAAAGCTCGAGGCGCTGCTGCGCGATCAGGCGGGTATGCCCTCGGCGCTGCCTCGCTCGCTGGTGCTGTATTCGGCCTATCACAATGCCGCCGCCCTTGCGCAGGTGCGCGGCGACCCGCAGCGCGCGAGGGCGTTGTGGAAGCAGCTGTCGGCACAGGCCGCCGGTGCCGGTGGACTGCTGTTCCGCCTGGCAGTGGCGCGCCTCGTCCGCGAGCCGGCCGCCGATCCGCAACGCTCGCAACGCGCGCTGTGGCTGGTCGCCGGGGCCCGGCCGGGCGAGCGGCTGGCCAGCAGCCACTTTGAGAAGACCGCTTTCCGGCGTGATCAGATCTGGGTGAACGGCACCCCGATGGGCGTGTACCGCAGCGCCGACGGGGCGCGCTTGGTGGTCGACGATGCGGGAGTCGTGCGTCACGCCTGGCAGGTGAAAACCGGTGGCCAGCTGCCCAGCGGCGTGGCGATCGGCGATACGGCGGACCGCGCGCTGAAAGTGCTCGGGCTTCCGAGCCGACACCTGCACCTGCTGTCGGGCGAGTATCTTGCCTACGATTTGCTGGGCCTGGCCGTGCACGTGGTCGGCGATACGATAGACGGTTGGTTCCTGTACGAGCCGGCGTGATCTGCGCGGAGCAGGAGAACCGGGGTTGTTACAATTGCGCGGAGCCACACGGCGGTGGTCGCGCGAGGGAGTCTGGGGGTTGCCTCAATCAAAGGGTGTGACGGACAGCGACCTGGCACTGGCCAGGCTCGCCGCGCAGGGCGACGCCGACTCGCGGCGTAAGGTAACGGAGCTGGCGGACCCCGTGGTGCGGGCGCACACCGAGCAGTTCTGCAAACGCTACTGTCGCGAGAACCGTTTCCGCTATGCGTGCTCCTTACCCACCCCCTGGGGCTCGCCGCCGGACGATGCGCCGCTGTGCGAATGGGGCAATGCGAGTTACGCGTGGATGCTGGACGATCTCAGCAACCCTCAGCGGCTGTCACGGTTCGAGGCGCGCGACGGCGCAAGCCTGCGCGACTACTTCCACGCCATTGCCAATTCACTGCCGTTTTACGAGCGCTGGAAAAACTGGCGGTTCGGCCGGCGCGTTCACGTCCCCACCTACGTCGCGGAACTGGCACCGCTCGCGGGGCGCGTTTTCCTGGCCCTGCGCAGCGGCGACAGCGTGCCGCTGATCGCGCAACAGCTGGGCTGTGCCGAGGAACAGATCGATGCGCTGAGTCAGCGCATTGTGGTCGAACTCACGCGCCGCGGACGCCTGCACGTGCTCGATCCGCCGCGCACCGAATCGCTTGCCGACGGCTCGGGGGAGGGCGACGGCGCCTTCGCGGAGCGGGACATACCGGTTTACGACCCGGCACACGAGGATCTCGAAGACCAGGCGGCGCTGCGCGCCGCCTGGCAGCAGCTCGAAGTGGTCGAGCAGTTCGTGCTCGAGAAGATGCTGATAGAAGAGCAGGATGCAAACGACGTGTTACATGCTCTTACGCAGCTCGATCTGCGCATCGCCGAGCATGTCACCCCGGCGGCGGCGGACAGGCAGCAGTTGTACTACTTCAAACGTAAGTGCTTGGCCAAGCTGAACCGGCTGATGGCGCATTGAAATAAAATGCGCGAGCAGCGTCAAACGCCCGGAGATCCAGCGTCTCTTCTCATTGAAACGGAGCGTAAGTGATGAAAGAGCCAGATCCGCTCGACTTCGAGGAAGTCGCAGAGTACCTCGAGCAGCCCGAAGCGGTTGCGCACGCAGGATTTCGGCGCCGCCTGCTGGAGAGCCGGCTCAGCCGCCGCCGCGTTGATCTCGCGTGGCGTGTGCGTAACACCCTGCGCAGCGACCCGCAGTGCGTGATGCGGGAAGGGCACGGCGAATCGGCTTTGACGCCGGCCCTGCGCAGGGAACTGCAGCTGCTCGCAGCCGGGCAACTGGACAGCGAACGGCGCGCCAGTTTGCACGAGCGTCTGCAGGCAGATCCGGATCTGCTGCGCGAGGCGCTGCATTTCAGTTTTGCGGAGCGTGGGAAGCCCGAGCCGGCGGCGCGCGAGCAACGGCGTTTCGAGCTGTGGCTGGAACGGCTGCTCGCCTGGCGGGTGCCCGCGTGGGCAGCAGCAGCGACGGCGGCAGTGCTGATGCTGGCCGTGCTGGTGCTCGCACCGTACGGCGTCCCGGATGACCGTGGCTTGCAGATTGCAGGCTACCGCGACGATCCGGTGATCCGCTTCGCCGGGGAGGACGCGTTGCCGGGCCTGGGATTCTTCGCCGATGCACAGACCGAGACGCGACCGTTCGGCAATGTGCAGGTGCGCCTTCAGGATGAAGGTCTGGCGATGAGCTGGCCGCAAGTCCCTGGCGCGAGCGGCTATACTGTGCGTCTTTTCGTCGTCGAGCAGAGCAGCCAGCGTGAGGTCGCGAAGGTCGACGTGGCGACGAACTCGGCGGTGCTGGAGTCGGTTGCACTGCAGGCCGCGCGACGTTATGTGTGGGTGATATCCGGGGCGACGGACAGCAAGCGCAAATTCGCCACACGGGGAGGTTTCGTATTGCGATGAGCAGACAGCGCATATGGTGGTGGCCGGTCCTGCTGTGCGCAACGGCGCTGGCGCTCGGCACGAGCGCTCACGCGCAGCAGAAACGGGGCATTGCAGTCGAGCCGGTGCCACGCAGCGAGGGTAATCCGCTCGGCGGCGGCACCTACCGCGCGCTCGTCATCGGCAATCAGCGCTACGCGGACCCGACCGGTCACTGGAAATCCCTGGAGACACCGGTTCGCGACGCGCGTGCCCTTTACCGCGTGCTGCGCGAGGAGTACGGATTCGAGGACGTGCGACTGGTCGAAAACGCTTCGCGGCGCGACATGCTGCTGGCGCTGCACGAGCTTGGCAAACGCGTGCTGGCCGACGACAACGTGCTCATCTACTACGCCGGTCATGGCTTTCTCGATCCCGACACCGGCCGCGGCTACTGGGTGCCGGTCGATGCGCAGGGTACCGATCACACGACCTTTCTGCGCAATTCGACGATTCGCGACGAGCTTTCCATCGTCGCCGGGCGGGCGCAGCATACGTTGTTGATCTCGGATTCGTGCTTCAGCGGGACGCTGTTGCGCAGCGCCACCCGCAGCATGCAACGCGATATCGGGTCGCAGCGTTACTATCGCCAGGTAGCGGCCAAGAAGAGCGTGCAGATACTGTCGGCCGGGGGCGTCGAGTACGTGGACGACAACTACCGCAACAGCGGCCATTCGCCGTTCACGTACTTCCTGCTCAACAGCCTCGCGCACAACCGGCAGAATCTGCTCGCTACCAGCGAGCTGGTCGCCGATGTGACCAAGGCCGTTGCCAACAACGTGGACCAGGTTCCGCAAAGCGGTGTGCTGCAGGGCGCCGGCGATGAGCTGGGGGAGTTCATTTTTTTCAGAGTCGACGTGCACGTCGAGGGTGTTCCCGCCGATCGCGTGAAGGTGAAGGTGAACGTGATCCAGGCCGAGCCCGAGGCCGCAGAGGCCGCGGAGGCTGCTGCGCCCGCCGCCGATGAGTCGCCAACGCGCGATGCACCGACGCGTTTGATCGCGCCCTTACCGACCTTATGAAAGGACGTTTCGTGAAACTCGCCGCCATTGTAATTCTCGCTGCCGCCGCAGCCCTGGCGGGCGACGCGCATGCGCAAGAGCAGGCACAGGACGATGAGCCGCTGTCCATCAGCATCGGGGCGCGCCTGTTCGCTTCGGGCTGGGAGGGCGAAAACGAGATCAGCAGCACGACCCGCTTCGATGCCGACGACGGCGGCGCGCTGGGTTTCCGGGTGGTGCTGCAGAAAGGCCGCTTCTACGGGGGCGCGAGCTTCCAGGGCGGCGAGTACGGCTTCGACAACGGTTCACCCGACCGTGTCGGTGGTGCGCCGCTCCCGGGCGGCGCCGTGACCGATAGCCGTGCGACCATCAAACGCGGCGAGGTGGATCTGCTGTTCGGGTACTACTTCTGGGACCGCGTGTCGTTGTTCGTTGACATCAAACACGTGAACAACGAATGGACCGATGAGAACTATTCACTGAAGTACGGCGGTCTGGGCGCGGGCGTGTCCGGGTTCTGGCCGCTGAACGAGCAATGGACGGCATTCGGCACTTTCGGGATCGTGCCCCTGAACATCGAGGCGGGCAACACCGAGATCGGCGATGGCCTCGGCAGCGCCATCGAAGCCGGCCTGGTGTACCGTTTGTTAGAACGCACCACGCTGGTGTTCAGTCTGCGTAATCAGCACCAGGAGTACGATTTCGACAACGGCGCCAGGCAGTCGCACGATATCGGCGGCCTCGCGATCGGCATCAACCACCGGTTCGAAGCCAACTGACGCCTAATCCAGATACCGGTGGAAAAACGCCAGCGTTCTGGCCCACGCCAGCTTCGCGTCGTCCTCGTCGTAACGCCCGCCGCTCGGGTTGGCGAATGCGTGGTCGGCTACGTACCAGTGCACCGAGAGATCGTTTTTCTGCGCCTGCGCCATGGCCTGCTCGAACCTGCCGACCATCGCCGGATTGATGCGTTTGTCCAGGGTGCCGAAGTGGCCGAGCACCGGACCACGCAGCGAGCGCAGCTCTTCCGGGCTCTTGCTCACGTCGCCGTAGTAGATGACGGTTGCATCCACCGGCGTTGCCAGCGAGGCGTTCAACGACCAGCCGCCGCCGAAACACCAGCCGACCGTGCCGACGTGCCCGTTGCCCTTCGGATGAATGCGTAAGTGATACACCCAGGCCTCCAGCTCGCTGGTCGCCCTGGCGGGATCCATCGCCTTGCGCAGTGCGTTCGCCTCGTCACGCGTGGTGCCGACCTTGCCGCCGTACAGGTCTGCGGCGAGCGCCACGAAGCCGGCCTTTGCGAACTCGCCGGCCATGGTCTTGATCTGGTCGTTCAGCCCCCACCATTCGTGAATCAGCAGGACCGCCGGGGCCGGGGTTTTACGCGGCAGCGCGATTACGCCGGATGCCTTTCCGTACTGCGTTTCGATCGCGATCGCCTCGGTGCGGCGCGCCGCGGCGCGCGCCAGTTTCGGGTCGGCGAGCACCAGCGCCAGGGGAACCGCCGCGGCGCTGCGTAACAGTGTGCGCCGTTTCAGGTCGGTCAGCGGGTTCGAGCTTTGCTCTGTCGGCGTGCAGCCGGCCGGGTCGCACATCGGTCGCGCTCCTTCTACGGGTTTACTCGGTGCGCAGAGTATAGGACAGTAGGGCGTGACGCCGAAACTGGACTGAGCGTGTACCGAAACACCGACCGAATTGCGCTGCTCGCCTGCGTTGTGCTCGCGCTGGCAGCCTGCCGCGCGGGCGGTTTGCGCGGTACCGGTTCGCCGCTGGAACTATCGATAACGACCCACCTTGGCGACGCTCAGGTTTTCCGTGAAGGCGATCCGCTGTCGTTTTTCATCAGCCTCGGCAGCGACGCGCACGTGATGCTCGTGTACGAGGACGCCACCGGCGGGATGAGCCAGATCGTGCCCAATCCGGGTTTCGAAACGATGTTCGTGCGGGCCGGTGACTTCATCAGCATGCCGCCGCCGGACGCGTCGTTCACGTTGCGGGTCAGTGCGCCGTTCGGAACCGAACGCGCGTGGTTGTTCGCGAGCGAGCAGCCTTTGCCGGGGCTGCAGAACCGCACGGCTGACGATGGCAGCCTGCGCGTGTCCGGTGGCGTGGCATCGGTGCGTCAGCGTCTGCGCGAGCACGCGGTGCGTAACGGTGCCCGCTTCGGTGAGGCCAGCGTGAGTCTCACCACGCGGCCGAACTGAAACGTTCGCGTTCCGCGCTTACCTTACAGAATCTGACTCAGGAACTCCTGGGTGCGTGGATCGGTCGCGTTCTTGAAGAACGTGCTCGGCGGTCCGTGCTCGACGATCACGCCGCGGTCGGTGAAATAGATGTGATCGGCGATTTCCCGGGCAAAGCCCATCTCGTGCGTGACCAGGATGCAGGTCATACCTTCCTGAGCCAGCTCCTTGATCGTGATCAGCACTTCCTTGACCGTTTCCGGGTCGAGTGCGGCGGTGACCTCATCGAACAGCATGATGTCCGGGCGCATCGCGAGTGAGCGGGCGATCGCCACACGCTGCTGCTGACCGCCGGAGAGTTCACCGGGATAGCTGTGCTCCTTGCCATCGAGTCGCACTTTCTTGAGCAACTTCAGCGCCCGTTCCTGAACCTCGTCTTTTGGCTCCTTCAGCACCTTGACCGGCGCCATCATGACATTCTCCAGCGCCGTCTTGTGCGGGAACAGGTTGTACTGCTGGAACACCATGCCGACTTTCTGGCGCAGCTCGAGCTTGTCCAGATTCTTGTCGTGGACTTCCTGGCCCTCGACTTTGATGGAGCCTCCCTGAATGTCGTTCAGCGCGTTGATGCAGCGGATCAGCGTGGATTTTCCGGAGCCCGACGGTCCGATGATGCAGATCACCTCGCCTTTGCGAACGTCGAGAGAGATGCCTTTGAGCACTTCGAGGTTGCCAAACGACTTGTGCACGTCGCGCATCGAGACGATGGGCTGATCGGGGGTCCACTGGGTGGTGTTCATGCGGTGTGTTCCCGGGTCTCAGAGTTTCACGGTAAAGCGCCTTTCCAGCGCGATGGTCAGCCGGGCGATCGGATAGCAGTAGGCAAAGAAAATCAACAGTGCGAAGGTGTAAAATGGCACCAGCAACTCGGGGTGATTGTCCTCGGCTTCAATGGCCTGGCGGCTGAGCGTGATCAGCTCTTCGACGCCGAGCAGCGAGCAAAGCGGGGTGGCCATGGTCAGAATGGCATACCAGTTCATCCATGGCGGAATCATGCGCTTGAAGCACTGCGGCAGAATGATCTGCCAGAGTGTCTGCGTGCGCGTGTAGGCGAGCGACTCGGCGGCCTCCCATTGTCCGCTGGGTACCGACTGCACGGCCCCGCGAACGACTTCCGAGATGTTGGCCATGATCGGTAGCGCCAGCCCGAACACGGCTTTCATCCAGTCGGGTATCACGATACGTATGGCGCCGATCTCGACCTCGAACGGGAAGGCCAGCAGCACGATGAACAGCAGCACCAGCCACGGTGAGTTGCGAAATGCCTGGGTCAATGACTTGGCGACTATGCGCACCGGTGTGTGCACCGAAATCTGCGCAAGCCCCAGCAGGACGCCGGCCAGCGTCCCGATCAGCATGGTCATTACCGAGATCACCACGTTGAACAGGAAACCGCTGGTCACCAGAAACGGCAACCATTTGAACAGCGCGCGGGTGGCTTCGGTGTAGGTGTAACCGGATTGGGCCTGCGCGAGCGCGGGCCACAGCACGCACAGCGCCGCGGCCAGCGGCCAGAACCAGACAGGCAGGGCAGCCAGCCAGCGGCAGAAGCCGACAGGGTCGTTACCGGCAAGGCGGCGGCTATCGACCGCCAGGAGCACGGGGAGGTCCGTTGCGCTGCTCGCGGTGACCCCCGGAATGCGACGACCGGCCACCGCGCTAGCCCCCGTAGCCCGGAATGCGCATCGCCCGCTCCCAGCGGTGCATGCTGTAGACCAGCACCCCGACCAGCAGGATGAACAACAGAAACAGGACCAGCATTGTGGGGTAAAGCGCGCTCGGGTAATCGTTCCAGATGCCTACGCACTGGTACAGCAGCTCCGGTACCGCGATGCCGATGGCCTGCGTCGTGGTCTTCACCAGGTTGACCAGGTTGTTGTTCAAGGCGGGCAGACAAACGCGAAACGCCAGCGGCAGCACTACCTCGGTGTAGGTCTGCAGCCGGCTGAAGCCAAGCGAAGATGCCGCCTCTTTGGTCGATTCCGGCACCGCCTCGATCCCGGCTCGGAAGATCTCGACGTTGAACGCGCCGGCGAAGAACGACAGCGACACGATGGCCCACCCGACGTTCGAGATGATCGGCTCCACCGTCCAGCCGTCGGCGGCGGTGATGGTCGGCGTGAACTGGCCGAGCGCGAAGTAGAAAAACAGCAGCTGCACGAACGGCGGCGTGTTACGGAAGAACTGGATATAGCCCTGCACTACCGAGCGCACCAGCCGGCTGGGTGAACCCTGCAGCCAGGCCCCGGCAACGCCGATAACCACGGAGAATATCAGGCAGGCAACCGACAGCCAGACCGTGTAGTAGAAACCGCTGAGCAACCGGTTCCACTGCCGCTCGTCGTGAAAGAAAACGAAATTCCAGCGTGGGTAGTCTTCCGCCAGCTGGCGGAAGAATTCAATGAACAGGTCGAGCATCAACCTACCGGTGTCTGACAGCAAAGTGCCCGGGGCTGCGCCGGCGCGGCCCCGGGGCGATCATACGAGGCGTGTCCGCCGGCAGCCTACTTGACCAGCCAGTCGGAGAAACGCTCCTTCTGCTTGGCCAGGTACTGGGTCGGCTTGATGCCCCACTTTTGCTCGAGCTCGATCAGCTTGCCGCTCTGGTGCAGGTTGTACGTCAGTCCGGACATGAAGTTACCGAAGACGCAGTCCTTTTCCGCCAGCGGCACGGCCATGCCCCAGGGGTTGTCGTCCTCGGAGCTCAGCGGCATCTCGAACTGGTCGAAGTTGCCGGAAGCCAGATCCGAGCCGATCGAGGAATCGTCGTACACCCAGGCCACGCACTTTTTGTCGCGCAGCGCCTGCTTGGCTTCGGCATTGCCGGTGAAGGCAACGACTTCGACGCCGTAGCGTTCGGTGACGACCTTGTTGTAGAAAGCACCCTGCTTGCCGCAGACTTTCTTGCCGCGCAGCTGTTCCCACTTCTCGAAGCCGAGCGCTTTCGGCGCCATGATGTTGGTGCCCGAGGTGTAGTAGTTGGGCTGCACGATGCCGACGATCTTGCGGCGGTCCGGGCGGTCAGACATGGTTGCGATCATCATGTCGATCTTACCCTGCTCCAGAAACTGCATGCGGTTGGAGGACTGAACCGCGACGACTTCCAGGTCCACGCCCATGGCGTCGGCAGCCATTTTGGCAAAGTCGACCTCCATGCCCACGATGTTGCCGCTGCTGTCGCGGAAGCCCCACGGCTTGTAGTCGGCCTTGACGCCGACTACCACCTTGCCGCGCTGCATGACTTTCTTCCAGGTGTCGTTGGTGCATTGGGCCGCGTGCGCGGGCATCGAGCTGATGCCGAGCGTCAGCAGGCACGCGGCCGCGCCGTTCAAGAGCTTGTTCATGACTGTTTCCTCCCGTTGGGGTTTTATACGGCGGCCCGGGGGCCGCCTTGTTCGACGATATTGCGGTCAGGCGCGACGGTAACCTTCGGGCACGTGCTGCGCAAGCGTCCGGCGGAAAATCCGTGCCGCACGCCCGCGCGCGGGATTCGGTTACACGGGGTGACACTATTATGCATAATCTGGTGATTTATGCATAATAAGGCGTTGAGCGGTTCCGAACGGTGGCAAATGGGCCAGAGCAAAAAGGAGCTGGTGAAGGCGCGTCTGGTGCGGGCGATCGCCATCGGCGAGTACCCGCCCGGTACCTTCCTGCGCCAGAACGCCGTGGCCGAGGCGTTCGGCCTGTCCAGCACCCCGGTGCGCGAGGCGTTCACGGACCTGCAGGCCAGCGGGTTGCTGGTCCACGCGAATCACCGCGGGTTTCATGTCGTGGAGCTGGACGAACGGCGAGTGGTCAGCGTTTACCAGGCCCGGCGCATCGTCGAACCCGCGGCTGCCAGGCTGGCGGTCGACTTCGTGCGTGACGCGGATGTTCGCGGGCTGCACGCCGAGCTGGCAGAGCTGCGGCGGTTAAGGCGCACCGGGGAACTTCCGGCAATGATCGCAGCCAACGAGCGCCTGCAGCGGAGTCTCTACGCGCTGTGCGGTAACGCGTTTCTGGTGGAAGCCATCGTGCGGCTTTGGAACAGCATCCCGCGCTACCTGCCGTGGGTTCTCGACGCGCGCCAGGACGCCTCGCTCGCCGAACACTCGACCATACTCGACGCGCTTGCGGTGCGCGATGCACAACGCGTCGAAAGTGCGGTCGAGCGACACCTGCAAAACGCACAAGCCGCGTTCACCGCGTATCTCGGGACCGCCGCGCCGCGTGCACTGGCGCCGGTGGAATGAACGGCGAGCTGCGTGACGCCGCGCGCGAGTATCTGATCCGGTACGGCGGGGATCGCTTCGAGCAGCTGTTTACCCGCGCGATCGGCAGCCGCGTGTTCGATGACACCGGCCGGGAGATCCTCGATTTCACCTCGGGTCAGATGTGCGCCACTCTCGGTCACAACCACCCGGCCATCGTGCGCGCGATTCAAGCGGCGGGCGAGCAAGCGTTGCACCTGTTCTCGGGCATGGTGCCGGAGGTGGTTGCGCAGCTGGCGAGGACGCTCGCCGAGGACTGGCTGCCCGCGCCGCTGCGCAAATCGCTGCTCGTCAACACCGGCTCCGAGAGCAACGAGGCGGCGCTGCGACTGGCGAAGCTGTACACCGGCGGCTATGAAGTGCTGGCCATCGGCGGCTCCTGGCACGGCGTGACCGGTGGCGCGGCCTCAGTCTCGTTCGCCAGCGACCGTCGCGGTTACGGCCCGCCCGTGCCGGGCGTCCACGTGATTCCCGAACCCAATGTCTACCGTCCGCCGATACCCGCGCCTACCGGCGCGCAGGCGGCGATGGCCTGCCTCGAGATGGGCCTGCGCCAGTTCGACATGCAGACCCGTGGCGCCCCGGCTGCCATCATCGTCGAGCCGGTGATCAGCGCCGGCGGTGTGATCGTGCCTCCGCGCTGTTTCATGCAGGGCCTGCGCGAGGCCGCTGACGAGCGCGGGATGCTGCTGATTTTCGACGAGGCGCAGACGGCATTCGGGCGCATCGGCGAGACGTTCGGCGCGATCTATCATGGCGTCGTTCCCGATATCATGACGCTTTCGAAAACCCTCGGTGGCGGTGTGCCGCTGGCGGCCACGGTGACCTCCGAACGCATCGAGGAGCGAGCGCATGCGGCCGGCTTCTCGTTTTACACCAGTCACGTCTCCGATCCGCTTCCCGCCCGGGTCGGCCTCGCCGTGCTGCACACGATCCGCAGCGAGCAGCTGATCGAGCGTGCCCGGTGCCAGGGCGCCTACCTGCGCGAGCAACTGCTCGAGCTTCAGCGGCGGCACGAAGCGATCGGGGACGTGCGCGGCGCCGGCCTGTTACTCGGCGTCGAGCTGGTCAAGGACCGCCACACCCGAACGCCCGATCACGAACTCGGTGCGCTCACCACCGCGCGCTGCTTCGAGCTGGGGCTGTCCATGAACATCCGGCGCCGGCCGGAACGCGGCGCCGTCTGGCGGATAGCACCGCCACTCACCGTGTCGACCGAGGAGATCGATCGCGCGGTGGCGATGCTGGATCAGGCGTTGACGGAAAGCGTACAGGCGCTGGCGCAGCGAGCCCGGTGAAGCGCGCACGCTGATGCCCGCGCACACGGTACCACCCGCTCACGTATCGACGCTCGTGATTGGCGGCGGCGCGATGGGCTGCTCCACCCTGTATCATCTGGCGCGCCTCGGCGACCGCGATGCGGTGCTGCTGGAGCGCAACCAGCTCACGTCCGGAACCACCTGGCATTCGGCGGCCCAGGTACGCCAGCTGCGCTCGAGTCGCAATCTCACCCGCCTGATACAGTACAGCGCGCAGCTCTACGCGACGCTGGGGGAGGAGACCGGACAGCAGACCGGATGGCAGCGCACGGGCTCGCTGTCAATCGCGACCAACGCCGAGCGGCTCACGCATATTCACCGCCAGGCGGCGCTGGCGCGCGCTTACGGAGTGGCGGCGCACGCGATCGATGCCGCGGAGACGCAACGCCTGTGGCCGTTGATGCATACGGGTGACGTGATCGGTGCCGTGTACTGCCCGGACGACGGCCGCGTAAACCCCAGCGATCTGTGCATGGCGCTTGCGAAAGGCGCGCGTGCCGGCGGCGCCCGTATTTATGAGCAGACCCCGGTCACGGGGTTCCTCAGGCGCGGCTCGCGGGTCGTGGGAGTGCGTACCGTGCACGGTGAAGTACACGCCGAGAACACGGTGATCTGCGCCGGCCTGTGGAGTCGAGAGCTGGCCGCGGAGGCCGGCGTTGCTGTGCCCGTCCAGGCGTGTGAGCATTTCTACCTGTTGACGCAACCGATCGACGGCGTCGACCGGCAACTGCCCACTTTGTCCGACCACGATGCGCACCTGTACATCCGCGAGGACGTCGGCGGGCTGCTGGTCGGCTGCTTCGAGCCGCTCGGCAAGCCGATCGAGGCGCAGCGCCTGGGGCCCGAGTTCGCGTTTGCACTGCTCGATGAGGACTGGGACCATTTCGAGCCGATGCTGGTGAATGCGATGCATCGCATCCCGGCGCTGCACGGTGCGCGGGCGCGCACGTTGTTGAACGGTCCCGAGAGCTTTACCCCGGACGGGTCTTTCATCCTCGGCGAATCGACGCTGCCCGGTCTCTATCTGGGTTGCGGCATGAACTCGGTCGGCATCGCTACCGCGGGCGGTGCGGGTTCCGCGCTCGCACAGTGGCTGGTGGACGGCAAGGCCCCATTTCACCTGGGCGAAGTGGACCCGCAGCGGTTTCATGCGGTGGAGAATACGCTCGAGGTGCTGCTGGCGCGCGCGCCCGAAGTGCTCGGCAAGCACTACGAGATCGCCTACCCGGGTCGCCAGTGGCGCAGCGCGCGTAACCTGCGCAAATCCCCGGTGCACGCGTGCCTGGTGCAGGGGGGTGCGCATCTTGCCCAGGTGTTTGGCTGGGAACGCGCGCAGTACTTCGACAGCGACGGCGAACCCGCATTGACCTTTGCGCGGCCACCCTGGTTCGATCAGGTAGCGGTCGAGGTGCGCGCGGCGCACGAGCGTGCCGGGCTGATCGACCTGTCGACGTTCGGCAAGCTCCGGGTTGCGGGCCCGGATGCGCAACCGTTCCTCGATCGGGTGTGCGCCAACGACATGTGCCGGTCGCCGGGGCGGGTGATCTACACGGCGATGCTGAACGCCGGCGGCGGTTACCAGAGCGACCTGACCGCCCTGCGTTTGAGCGACGACGAGTACCTGCTCTACGTGGGCAGCGGCGCCGTCAACCGGGATCTTGCCTGGCTGCGGCGGCATGCGGAGCGCGCACGCGTCGTCATCGAGGATTGCACCGAGCGCGCTGCCGTGCTCGGACTGGTCGGGCCCGAGGCGGCCGCCATCGTGGCTCGGCTCGGCGCCGGTCAGTTCAACCGCCTCGCTTACTTCACGCACGGTGAAGGTGTAATCGCGGGCGTGCGGGTGCGGGCGGCGCGCCTCTCATACGTTGGTGAGGCCGGCTGGGAGCTGAGCTGTGCGGCGCGCGACGCGCAACGGCTTTATGCGGCGTTGATCACAGAAGGGGCGGCGCCGGCAGGAACTTATGCGATGAACGCCATGCGTATCGAAAAGCGGTTTGCGGCCATGGGTCACGAACTGGATGGTGACACCACGCCTCACCAGGCGGGAATGGGCTTCAACGTCAAGCAGGATCGGCCGTTCATCGGCAGCGATGCGCTTGCGCGGCACCGCGAACGCCCGGCCGCGACGCGTCTGGTCAGCATCGTGCTGGAAGACCTGCAAGCCGTGCCGCTGGGCGATGAGCCGGTTTACCGTGACGCGCAGCTGATCGGCCAGGTCACGTCAGCGGCGTTCGGGCATCGGATCGGCGCGCCCGTGGCGCTGGCATACCTCGAGTGCGGTGCGGCGGCCGACCTCGAGGACGAGCAGGTGCAGCTGGACATCGCCGGACGGATGGTGGCCGGGCGCGTTCGGTGCAGGGCGGTTTTTGACCCCGACGGGGTGCGCATGCGTGCGACGGGCTGATGCGCCCCCACGGGTTCCGGACTTATTTCTTGAGCTTTACAGCGGTTCCGCTGGCGGTCATCAGGTACATGCTGTTGCCCAGGTCGCCGTGCTCGAAACGGATGGCGATCACGCCGTCGGCGCCGGCCAGCATCGCCTCACGGCGCAGGGCGCCGATACAGTCCGCGCGCGCATTCTTCAACGCGCGCAGGGCCGCGTCGGCGCGCCCCCCGGCGACGTCGCCGATGGTCGCGTGTGAATCGCCCATCAGGTTCATCCCGAACATTTTCTCGGCCGAGACTATGCCCATGCGCTGCTTGATGAACAAACCCAGCGGGGTGCTCTCGGTGGTGATCAGGACTTCGTTTGCCAGCTGATCCTGTATATCCATCGGCAACGAGCGCAGATCGCCGGTTTCGCGCGCCTGCGCAATGGCGCGTTTGAAGTCGCGCGCCCGTTCCTTCTCCACCACTTTGAGCTGCTGCTCGCGCGCCGCCTGGCGGACTTCCTGGCGCTTTTCGGCAAGCTGTTTCAGCTGTTCACGCTGGCGGCGTTCGGGCGGCGGCGCGCCGCACTCGGGGCAGCGGAACGCGTCGGCGAAGATTTCCGCGCCGCACATCCAGCAGTGCACTTTGGCCGCCGCCATCCCTACCCGGACTCCGCTGCGCCCGAACCGCCCGACGCATGTATGGCGACGCCGGACCTGTGCGCAGCTTGCGCATCCGCATCGCCGCCGAAGCGCGTCACCACGTAGTCGTCTACGATGTCCTGAAACTGCGCGGCGATGTCGCCGCCCTTCAGGGTTACCGTTTTCTCACCGTCCACATACACCGGGGCCACCGGCGTTTCGCCGGTGCCGGGCAGACTGATGCCGATGTTGGCATGCCTGCTTTCCCCGGGACCGTTGACCACGCACCCCATGACCGCGACCGTCATGTTTTCCACCCCCGGAAAGCGGTCGCGCCAGAGCAGCATCCGGTCGCGCAGGTTGGCCTGGATGGCCTGGGCGAGCGACTGAAACACGGTGCTGGTCGTGCGCCCGCACCCCGGGCATGCGGTGACCATGGGCGTGAACGAGCGCAGCCCCATGGTCTGCAGTATTTCCTGCGCGACGAGCACTTCCCGGGTGCGGTCACCGCCCGGCTCGGGAGTCAGGGAGACGCGAATCGTGTCACCGATGCCTTCCTGCAGCAGCACCGCCAGCGCGGCCGTGGACGCGACTATGCCCTTGCTGCCCATGCCCGCCTCGGTCAATCCGAGGTGCAGCGCGTACTCGCAACGCGCGGCGAGGTCGCGGTAGACGGCAATCAGATCCTGCACCCGGCTCATCTTGCAGGACAAGACGATTCGCTCCGCCGGCAGCCCGATGTCGCGAGCCAGCTCGGCGCTGCGCAACGCGGACTGCACCACGGCCTCACGCTGCACCTGCGCGAGTGTGCTCGGTTGGACGGCTCGCGCGTTTTCATCGAGCATCTGCGCCAGCAGGTCCTGGTCCAGGCTGCCCCAGTTCACACCGATGCGCACCGGCTTATCGTGCCGGCACGCCAGCTCGACGATTTCGGTGAACTGAACGTCGCGTTTCTTGCCGCGCCCGACGTTGCCGGGGTTGATACGGTACTTGGCGAGCGCGCTCGCGCAGGCGGGGAACTTACCGAGCAGCCGGTGCCCGTTGAAGTGGAAATCGCCGACCAGCGGCACCGGGCGGCCGCGTGCTCGCAGCCGCTCGTCGATGGCCGCCACGGCCTGTGCGGCAGCTTCGTTGTTGACCGTGACCCTGACCAGCTCCGATCCCGCATCGGCCAGGGCCAGGATCTGATCGACGGTCGCCTCGATGTCAGCCGTGTCCGTGTTGGTCATCGACTGTACGACAATCGGCGCATCGCCGCCGATGCAAACACCGCCGACGTTGACCGGGATACTGCATCGGCGCCCTGCGTGTGATTCAATCATGCTTACGCTGGTACAACCTTTGCTTCTCGCAGCTTTAAAAACGGCGCTATTGTAGCCATATCGGGAGCAAGTAGATACCGACGTATCCATTGCCTGGGCAAAGGAATATGCAAGAATAACCGCTATGTCAGATCAGGATTCCAACCCCACGCTGAGCGAGCGCGCGATGAGCGTCTTGCGTGCGCTGGTGGAGCAGCATATCCGGGAAGGCCAGCCGGTGGGCTCGCGCACGCTTGCCAAAACCACCGAGCTGGCGCTGAGTCCGGCGACCATCCGCAACGTGATGAGCGATCTGGAGGAGGCCGGTTATCTGCGCGCCCCGCACACCTCGGCGGGCCGCGTGCCGACCGACCTCGGGTATCGGCTGTTCGTTGACAGCCTTCTCGAAATGCGCCCGCTGGACAAGGTCACCCTGGGCTCGCTCAACGACATCATCGAGACCAACCAGCCGACCCAGCAGGAGCTGGTCGAGCAGGTGTCGGCGTTTCTGTCCGGTATCACTCAGATGGCCGGGCTGGTCACGCTGCCGAGATCGGAGCACACGCGTCTGCGGCATATCGAGTTTCTGCCGCTTTCCGACCGCCGGGTGCTGGCGATACTGGTGATCGAAGAAGAGGTGCAGAACCGCATCCTGTACACCGACCGCAGCTACTCGAGCAGCGAGCTGGAGCAGGCAACCAACTTCCTCAACGCGCAGTTTGCCGGCAAGGAGCTGAGCCAGGTGCGCCAGAATCTGCGTACCGAGCTGAACGCCGCGCGCGAGGACATGAACGAGCTGATGTGTGAAGTCATTGGCATGGCGAATGCCGCGATCACCGAAACGCGCCACGAGCGCGATGAGTTCGTGGTTGCCGGGCAGACGAATCTGATGAACTTCCAGGAGTTGTCCAGCGTGCAGAAGCTCAAGGCGCTGTTCGACGAGTTCAATCAGAAGCGCGACATCTACCATCTCCTGGAGCGTTGCATCGACGCCGAAGGCGTGCAGATCTTCATCGGCCATGAATCGGGCTACGAGGTGTTCGACGAGGTAAGCGTGGTCACCGCGTCATTCGGGGCGCGCGACAATATAGTCGGCGTGCTGGGCGTGATCGGCCCCACGCGGATGGCTTATCAGCGGGTGATCCCGATCGTCGATGTGACCTCGAAAATTCTGACGGCCACCTTGAACGACAGGCACTAATCCCCATAATCCGCGCTAGCGCCCCGGCCGGCTCCCCTCGTGGGGTCGCGAGCGGCGTTCATGTTCCGCGGCAGGGTCCGTAACCGGGCGGCCGCCGTTTCCAGCGTGGAGGTTGATGCATGGCGAAGCGGGCTAACAAGCCAGGCGAATCCGGCGAAGAGGTGATTGAAGAGCGGGCCGACGCCGCCGGGCCGGCACAGGCGCCGGCGGTTGATGCGGCGGCCGCGCCGCCCCAGGGCGGGGCGGCTAACGAGGCTGCGGCGGCCGTGGAGCCGCACGCGCCGGCGACGCTCGAGCAGCTGCAGGCGCAGATCGCGGCGCTCCAGGCGAAGGCCGACGAGCACTGGGACCGGTTACTGCGCACCCAGGCGGAGATGGAGAATCTGCGCAAGCGCAGCCGGCGCGACGTCGAGCACGCGCACAAGTTCGCCCTCGAGGGCTTCGCCAGCGATCTGCTGGGCGTCAAGGACAGCCTGGAGATGGGGCTCAACGCCGCCAGCCAGGACGATGCGGGGGCAAGCTCCATCCGCGAAGGCACCGAGCTTACCCTGAAGCTTCTGACCCAGACGCTTGAAAAGCATGATATCCAGGAAATCAACCCTCTAGGGAAGAAATTCGATCCGGAGCTGCATCAGGCGATGAACGTGCTCGAGGACCAGAACGCGGCCCCCAACACCGTGGTGATGGTGATCCAGAAGGGCTACCTGCTGAACGGGCGGCTGCTGCGCCCGGCGCTGGTGAGCGTGGCCAAGTAAACGGGTTGAAAAGGCCTCGAGCGGGCCATACATAGCCGAAGTCAGTTGATTCAGTTGGAATCAGTCAATCGTACAAGTTGCAATTAGAGAGTCGCGGAGTATCAGGCAATGGGGAAGATAATCGGTATCGATCTTGGCACCACGAATTCGTGCGTGGCCATAATGGAGGGCAACAAACCGCGGGTCATCGAAAACAGCGAAGGTGACCGCACGACGCCATCCATTGTCGCGTTCACGCAGGACGACGAGGTGCTGGTGGGCCAGCCGGCGAAACGCCAGGCAGTGACCAACCCGAGGAACACCCTGTTCGCCGTAAAGCGGCTGATCGGCCGTCGCTTCGACGAGGGTGAGGTCCAGAAAGACATGGATCTGGTGCCCTACACGATCGTGAAAGCGGACAACGGCGACGCCTGGGTCGAGGTGGACGGCAAGAAAATGGCGCCGCCGGAGATCTCCGCGCGCGTGCTCATGAAAATGAAGAAAACCGCCGAGGATTACCTCGGTGAGCCGATCACCGAGGCGGTGATCACGGTGCCGGCCTATTTCAATGATTCGCAGCGTCAGGCCACCAAGGACGCGGGACGTATCGCCGGGCTGGATGTGAAGCGCATCATCAACGAGCCGACGGCGGCGGCCCTCGCGTACGGTATGGACAAACGCCGCGGCGACGCCAAGATCGCGGTTTACGATCTGGGCGGCGGCACCTTCGACATCTCTATCATCGAGATCGCCGAGGTCGACGGCGAGCACCAGTTCGAGGTGCTGTCGACCAACGGCGATACGTTCCTGGGCGGCGAGGACTTCGACAAGCGCCTGATCGACTACCTGGCCGATGAGTTCAAGAAGGACCAGGGCGTTGACCTGCGCGGCGATCCGCTGGCCATGCAGCGCCTGAAAGAGGGCGCCGAGAAAGCGAAGATCGAGCTTTCCTCCGGCCAGCAGACCGACGTCAATCTGCCCTACATCACGGCCGATGCCTCCGGGCCCAAGCACATGAACATCAAGGTCACGCGGGCCAAGCTGGAGTCGCTGGTCGAGGACCTGATCCAGCGCACCATCGAGCCCTGCCGGACCGCCCTTAAGGATGCCGGGCAGTCGGTCGGCGAGATCACCGACGTGATCCTGGTCGGCGGCCAGACGCGCATGCCGAAGGTGCAGGAGGCGGTGAAGGATTTCTTCGACAAGGAACCGCGGCGAGACGTCAACCCCGACGAGGCGGTGGCGGTGGGTGCCGCGATCCAGGGCGGCGTGCTCGGCGGCGACGTGAAGGACGTGCTGCTGCTCGACGTGACGCCGCTGTCGCTCGGAATCGAGACGCTGGGCGGCGTGATGACCAAGCTGATCGACAAGAACACCACGATTCCGACCAAGGCTCAGCAGGTGTTTTCGACGGCCGACGACAACCAGACGGCAGTCACGGTGCACGTGCTGCAGGGCGAGCGTGATATTGCGAGCGCCAATAAGTCACTCGGGCGCTTCGACCTGAGCGACATCCCGATCGCGCCGCGCGGTATGCCGCAGATCGAGGTCACGTTCGATATCGACGCCAACGGCATACTCAACGTGTCGGCCAAGGACAAGGCGACCGGAAAAGAGCAGTCGATCGTGATCAAGGCCTCCAGCGGTCTGTCCGACGATGAGATCGAGAAGATGGTCAAGGACGCCGAGGTGCATGCCGATGAAGATCGCAAGACACGCGAGCTGGTCGAGGCCCGAAACACCGCCGATGCGCTGATCCATGCGACCGAGAAAACGCTGAAAGATCTCGGTGACAAGGTCGAGGCGGCCGAACGCAGCGAGATCGACGGCGCTATCGCGAGTCTCAAGAAGGCGCTGGATTCGGATGACAAGGACGACATCGGCGCAAAGAGCGAAAAGCTCGCCGAACTGTCCGGCAAGCTCGCCGAGCGGGTCTACGCGCAGCAGTCGTCGAGCGGCGCGCCGGGCGGTGGTGAAGCCGGCGAGGCGAAACCGGGCGGCGCCGATGACGATGTCGTCGATGCGGAATTCGAGGAAGTCAAAGACGACAGCAAGTAAGCGCGGTCAATGCACACGGGCTGGCGGCCCGTTGAACGAGGCGTCCGGGGGCGGTTAGGCTGTCCGCGGACGTTCGTGTTTGTGCAGCCGGGCCGCGGCGGCGGATTTTCGGGGTGACGGATGTGACGTTCTGAGTATGTCCAAGCGCGATTACTACGAGGTTCTTGGCGTTTCGCAAACCGCGTCGGAGGCCGATCTGAAGACGGCCTACCGACGGCTCGCCATGAAGTATCATCCGGACCGCAACCCCGACGACGCAGTGGCCGAGGAGAAGTTCAAAGAGGCGAAGATCGCGTTCGAGGTGCTCAGCGATCCGCAGAAACGCGCCGCCTACGACCAGTTCGGGCATGCCGGCGTCGACGCCGGCGCGGGTGCCGGCGGCGGCGCGGGCGGTGCCACGTTCAGCGACATCTTCGGCGACGTTTTCGGCGACATCTTCGGTGGCGGCGGCCGCCAGCGCAGCTACCGTGGCGCCGATCTGCAGTACAACCTGGAAGTCAGCCTGGAAGACGCCGTGATGGGCACCACGGCCAAGGTGCGCCTGCCGACCAAGGTGCGCTGCGACACCTGCGCAGGCAGCGGGGCCAAGGCCGGCACCAAGCCGGAAAGCTGCCGCACCTGCGGCGGGATCGGGCAGGTGCGCATGCAGCAGGGCTTCTTCTCGGTGCAGCAGACCTGCCCGAACTGCCGCGGAAGCGGTCAGATCATCAAAGATCCCTGCGGCGTATGCCGCGGCAGCGGCTGGCGCGAGGAGCAGAAGACGCTGTCGGTAAAAATCCCGGCCGGCGTGGACAACGGCGACCGCATCCGGCTGACCGGGGAAGGCGAGGTCAGCACCGACGGCGGTTCGCCGGGCGACCTCTACGTGCAGATCGCGGTTCGCCCGCATCCCATCTTCGGACGCGAGGGCGAAGACCTGACCTGCGAGGTGCCGATCAGTTTCACCGCCGCCGCGCTGGGCGGCGAGCTGCAGGTGCCGACGCTGGACGGGCGTGTCAAGCTCAAAATACCCTCGGGCACCCAGTCCGAGAAGGTGTTCAGGCTGCGCGGCAAGGGCGTGCGTCCGGTGCGCGGAGGCGCAACCGGCGATCTGCTCTGCAAGGTACGCGTCGAGACGCCGGTGAACCTCACCGGCAAGCAGCGCGAACTGTTGAAAGAATTCGAAGCGACCATCAGCAGCAACGGCGGCAAACACAGCCCGCAGGAACGCAGCTGGCTGGATGGCGTGAAATCTTTCTTTGACGACATGCGGGCGTAGAAGCCGGTGATCGCAGCGGCGTGAGGCCGGCTGCGGGTAGCACACCGGCCGGGTCCCGGGAACACGTATGCTTGAACTTGCAATCGTTGGCGCCGCCGGGCGCATGGGCCATACCCTGCTGGAAGCGGCGTGTGATGAGCCGGGCGTCACGGTCACGGCGGCCAGTGAGCGTCCCGACTCCGATGCGCTGGGCATGGATACGGGGGCGCTGATCGGGCGACCCGCGAGCGGTGTACAAGTGCGCGCCTCGCTGGCCGACTGCGTTGACGATTTCACCGTTGCGATCGATTTCACGCAACCGGAAAACAGCCTTCAGTCGCTGCAGCTGTGCGCGGCGCACGGCAAAGCGATCGTAATCGGCACTACCGGGTTCAGCGAGGCGCAGAAAAAGCGTATTGAGGAGTACGCGAAGCGCGTACCCATAGTGCTTGCCCCGAACATGAGCGTGGGCGTCAGTCTAACCCTGACGCTGCTCGATACGGCGGCGCGGGTGCTGGGCGATGACTACGACGTTGAGATCCTGGAAGCGCATCACCGGCACAAGGTCGATGCGCCGTCAGGTACGGCGCTGCGCATGGGTGAGGTCGTAGCGGCCGCGAAGGGACGCGACCTGGCCAGCTGTGCGGTATACGCGCGAGAGGGTCACACCGGGGCGCGCGATGGGAGTACCATCGGGTTTGCCACGATGCGCGGCGGCGACATCGTCGGCGAGCACACGGTCGTGTTCGCCGGCACCGGTGAACGCATCGAGATCACTCACCGTGCTTCGAACCGCGCCACGTTTGCGCGGGGCGCACTGCGCGCGGCGCGCTGGTTGAGCGGCCGACGGCCTGGCCTCTACGGGATGCAGGACGTGCTCGCGGTCGGCTAGCGGCAATCGACCCCGGCCGGAGGACGCGTGGGTCCGCCGGTACGAACACGCCGTAAAAACTACAAGACTCTAAGAACAGGGCAAACGCATGCAATTCTCCGCTTTGTTCCCCGGACAGGGATCTCAGTCCGTGGGCATGCTGAAGGAACTCTCCGAGGCCTATCCCCAGGTGGTAGGGGCGACGTTTGCGGAGGCCGGCTCGCTGCTCGACTACGATCTGTGGCGCCTGATTCAGAACGGACCGCCGGAGGTGCTGAACCGCACTCAGTTCACGCAGCCCGCGATGCTGGCGACGGGCGTGGCCGCCTGGCGCGTCTGGCGCGCTGCGGGCGGACCGCCGCCGGCCGCGGTCGCCGGGCACAGTCTGGGTGAATTCAGCGCCCTGGTTGCCGCCGACGCGCTGGATCTGGCGCAGGCCACCAGGCTGGTGGGCCTGCGCGGCGAGATCATGCAGGCGGCGGTGCCCGAAGGGGAAGGTGCGGTGGCGGCAATCGTGGGGCTGGACGCCGCGGGCGTTGCGGCGGCCTGCGCCAACGCCGCGCAGGGGCAGACAGTGGAACCGGTGAACTTCAATGCGCCGCAGCAGACGGTCATCGCCGGACACGCCGAGGCGGTTGCCCGCGCCATGCAGGAGGCCAGAACCGGCGGTGCCAGGCATGCGGTGCTGTTGCCCGTCAGCGTCCCGGTTCACAGCAGCCTGATGGGGCCGGCGGCGCAGCGCTTTGCCGAGCACATCGACGGGCTGGATCTGCGTATGCCCGATGTCCCTGTCGTGCAGAACGTGGCCGCGAAGGCCTGCAACAGCGTCGAGGAGCTACGCAAAACGTTGCGGGCACACCTGGACAGCAGCGTTTTGTGGTCGGCGAGCGTGCTCGCAATGCGGGCGCAAACCGGCGATCTGTTCATCGAGTTCGGCCCCGGCAAGGTGCTTGCGGGACTTTGCAAGCGTATTGACCGCGCCCTGATCGCTGCGGGCGTGGACAGTCCCGATGGCCTGCAGCGCGCACTGGCACTGGTGGTGGAGTGAGGCGTAGCATGGATTCCTGCCGCGGCCGCCGATAAAGGAACTATGACCATGCAGCTAGACAAACAAGTGGCGCTGGTAACTGGCGCGAGCCGCGGTATCGGCCGGCGGATCGCGACGCACCTTGCCGAACAAGGCGCCGTGGTGATAGGCACGGCTACCGGTGACACGGGTGTGGCGCGTATCGCCAGCGATTTGAGCGGCATGCCCAATCCTGGCGCCGGTCGTGTGCTCGATGTGCGCAACGGGCAAGCGGTACAGCAGCTGGTGGAGGCCGTCGCGGGAGAGTTCGGGGCGGTGCAGATCCTGGTGAACAACGCCGGTATCACGCTCGACAACCTGCTGATGCGCATGAAGGACGAAGAATGGGACACGATCCTCGACACCAATTTGAGCTCCGTGTACCGCCTGAGCAAAGCGTGTCTGCGCGGGATGATGAAAGCCCGGCAGGGGCGCATCATCAACATCACCTCGGTGGTAGGCGTGAGCGGCAATCCGGGGCAGACCAATTACGCGGCAGCCAAGGCCGGAATGATCGGGTTCACCAAGTCACTGGCTCGCGAGGTGGCGTCACGCAACATCACCGTGAACGCCGTTGCGCCGGGGTTCATCGAGACTGATATGACGCAAGCTTTGCCCGATGCGCAGCGTGAAGCACTGCTTGCACAGATCCCGATGCAACGTCTGGGTTCGGGCGATGACATAGCCGCTGCGGTGTGCTTTCTGGCCGGTCCTCACGCCGCTTACATCACCGGACAGACGCTCCATGTGAACGGCGGCATGTACTTGCCATGAGCCCCCGGGGGATGTTCTAACCGAACTCAAGAGGTGAGTGTAAGCTTCTGTTTTTGTTCTTTTAACGAGTGTGGGCGAATCGTGAACAGAGCAACGCCGGTCGCGCTGGCTTGAGAGCACCTAATTCTCTACAATAGCGCGGCACCGCGGTCCGGCCCGGCCGGGCGGGTGGCGTTCCATTTTTGGAGGTCTTGTTTCTATGAGCAGTGTCGAAGAACGGGTCAAAAAAATCGTAATCGAGCAGCTGGGCGTAAAAGAAGAAGAGGTGACCAACAGCGCATCATTCGTCGATGACCTGGGCGCTGACTCGTTGGATACCGTCGAACTCGTGATGGCCTTAGAAGAAGAGTTTGAATGTGAAATTCCAGACGAGGAGGCGGAGAACATCACCACTGTCCAGCAGGCGGTGGAGTATGTGGAGGCCCACCTTAACTAATAATTCGTACTGATGACGTGGCGCCGCCGCTGCGCCATCCTTCGCGCGGTTGCGTGACGACTGGTGTACCACTCAACTGATTTCAATTTAGCGTTATGCACGCGGCCACGACGAGTCGCCGCCACGGTGTGCCGCGCGCCCGACGGTTCGCGCGACGCGTCGGATGTGATTTGCGAGAGGCAATAAATGACCCGTCGACGCGTAGTAGTGACTGGATTGGGGATCGTTTGCCCGACGGGCAACGATCTGGATACGGCCTGGCAGAACATCGTGGCCGGGCGCTCGGGCGCGGGGCCGATCACGCGTTTCGATGCCAGTGCGTACTCGGTGCGCTTCTCCTGCAGCGTGCGCGATTTCGATGCTACTCAGTACCTGTCTCCCAAAGAGCTGCGGCGCATGGATGAGTTCATCCATTTCGGCATCGCGGCGGGCGCGCAGGCCATCAGCGACGCGGGCCTGGAGATTACCGAGGCCAACGCCCAGCGAATAGGTCTGGCCATTGGTTCCGGTATCGGCGGCCTGCCGTTCATCGAACGCCAGTACGAGATACTGCTCAAGCACGGCCCGCGCAAGGTGTCGCCGTTCTTCGTCCCGGCCAGCATCATCAACATGATCTCGGGCAATCTGTCCATCATGTACGGTATCCAGGGGCCGAACATCGCCATCGTCTCGGCGTGCACGACCGGTTCTCACAACATCGGCGATGCTGCCCGCATGATCGAGCACGGCGACGCCGACGTCATGATCGCTGGCGGCGCGGAGATGGCGACCTGCCCGCTGGGCATCGGCGGCTTCGCTGCGGCGCGCGCGCTGTCGACACGCAATGACGACCCGGAAACCGCCAGCCGGCCATGGGACGTGGATCGGGACGGCTTCGTGCTGGGCGACGGTGCCGGGATTCTGGTGCTGGAGGAGTATGAGTACGCGCGCAGCCGCGGTGCGAGAATCTATGCCGAGCTGGTCGGCTACGGAATGAGCGGGGATGCCTATCACATGACGCAGCCGGCCGAGAACGGCGAAGGCGCGCGCCGCTGCATGCTCAATGCATTGCGGGACGCGCAGCTCAACACCGATCAGGTCGACTACATCAACGCCCACGGCACCTCGACGCCGATCGGCGACCTGGCTGAGACGCAGGCCGTGAAGTCGACCTTCGGCGATCATGCCTACAAGCTGGTGGTCAACTCGACCAAATCGATGATCGGGCATCTGCTCGGTGCGGCCGGCGGCGTGGAGGCGGTGTTTTCCGTGCTGGCCATTCGCGACCAGGTGTCGCCGCCGACCATCAACATCTTCAACCAGGATCCGGAATGCGATCTGGATTACGTGCCGAATACCGCCCGGGAGATGAAAATCGACGTCGCTCTGTCCAACTCCTTTGGTTTCGGCGGCACCAACGGCACGCTGGTCTTTCGCCGTCTGCACTAAGCGCCGGCCGTGTGCCGATGCCCCGCCGCGATCACCTCGCCGCAGCTGAGGCCCCATGCCCCGTCCGCTGATATGGACCGTCAACGCAGCCATTCTGATCGGGAGCGCGCTGCTCATCGGGTGGGGCGACGTGAGCGGATTCCTGCACAGTCCGATGTCCGGCGAGCGCGAGCCCTTTAACTACGACGTTGATCCGGGCACCTCGATCCGGCGTATCGGCAGCGAATTGCAAGAGCGCGGCGTGTTGCGCCATCCCTTCTACTGGGAACTGTACGCGCGCCTCACCGGTGTGGCTAAACGCGTGAAGACGGGCGAGTACCGCATCGACCCGCGGCAGTCGCCGGTCCGCCTGCTGCGCCAGCTGACCGAGGGGCGGGTCATTCAATACAGCTTTACCCTGATCGAGGGGTGGACGTTCCGTCAACTGCGCGCTGCGCTGCACGTCGACCCGATCCTGCTCAGGACGCTGCAGGACAGCTCGGACGCGCAGATCATGGCGGCTCTGGGGGCGCAAGACGAGCACCCGGAAGGCTGGTTCCTCCCGGACACCTACTACTTCCCGCGCGGCACCACGGATCTAGAGTTCCTGCAGCGCGCCTACAGAGGCATGCAGGACGAGCTGACCGCCGAATGGGCCGAACGGGCCGCGGACCTGCCGTTGAAATCCCCGTACGAAGCGCTGACCCTGGCCTCGATCGTAGAGCGTGAAACCGCAGTCCCGGAGGAGCGTGCCACGATCGCCGGTGTGTTCATCGAGCGGCTTCGCCGCAAGATGTACCTGCAGACCGACCCCACTGTTATCTACGGCATGGGCGAGCGTTACAATGGACGTATTCGTTACAGCGATCTGCGGCGCGACACGCCCTACAATACCTACACGCGTGCCGGACTCACCCCGACCCCGATCGCCATGCCGAGCGCCGAGTCGATTCATGCGGCCCTGCATCCAGCGTTCAGCGGGGCCCTGTACTTCGTGGCGCGCGGCGACGGCACCCACCAGTTTTCCGCCTCGCTGCAGGAGCACAACGAAGCCGTAATCAAGTACCAGCTGGACGGCGACGCCTCGCGCCTCAGGGGCAACCGTTGAGCGGGCGGTTCATTACGTTCGAGGGTATCGAGGGCGTTGGTAAATCGACCCAGCTCGAGGTGGCCCGGGGGTATCTGCAACAGCGCGGTATTGACGTCGCCGTCACGCGCGAACCCGGCGGCACGCCGCTGGCGGAAAAGATCCGCGCGCTGCTGCTGGATGCCGGCCATACGGCAATGGCGCCGGACGCTGAATTGCTGCTGATGTTCGCGGCGCGCGCCCAGCACCTCGCCGAGAAGATACTGCCGACGCTCGCGGCCGGACGCTGGGTGCTGTGCGATCGTTTCACCGATGCGACCTACGCCTACCAAGGCGGCGGCAGAGGCATCGGCGCAGAACGGGTCGCGGCCGTCGAGCAGCTGGTGCAGGGCGCGTTACGCCCGGATGCAACCATACTGCTCGACGCACCGCCGCAGGTCGGGCTGGCGCGGGCGCGCGCGCGCGGCGCGGGCGCGGATCGCTTCGAGAGCGAGCAGCTGCGGTTCTTCGAGCGCGTGCGCGACGCTTACCTGCAGCGTGCGACCGCCCACGCCGGGCGGTTTACGGTGATCGATGCGACCGCGGAGCTCGCCGAGGTGTCGCGACAGGTCACCGGAGTACTGGATCGACTGCTTACGGAGCAATGACTCAGTGGACATAGATATCAGCACCTGGCATGGAGCCGCTGCGGCGCGTGCGTCGCAGGCACTGCAGAACGGCCGGTTAGGGCATGCCCAGCTGCTTTGCGGCGTGCCCGGAATCGGCAAGCGGGTGTTCGTACGCTGGCTGGCGCGGCTGCTGCTGTGCCAGCAACCGCGCCTCGCCGAGCAGCCCGCCCCCTGCGGCGAGTGCAAAGCCTGCCGGCTGAGCGACGCCGGAACGCACCCCGATTTCATGGCGCTGGCGCCCGAGGCGCCCGCGAAATCCATCGGCGTCGACGCCGTGCGCGCGTTCAATGCGCAGCTGGCTCTGACCGCACAACTGTCCGGCAATCGCGTCGGGATCGTGGATCCGGCCGACGCCATGACCACCAACGCCGCAAACGGACTGCTCAAGTCGCTGGAGGAGCCGCCGCCCGGCACCTATCTGATTCTCGTGAGCGACTTTCCGGCCCGCCTGCTGCCCACCGTTCGCAGCCGCTGTCAGCTGATTGAGCTGCACCGGCCGCCCGCGTCCGCTGCCCTGGCGTGGCTGGCGCCGCAGGTCGGCGATGAGCAGGCGAAGCACTGGTTAAGTGTTGCCCGCGGCGCGCCGCTAAAGGCTCTGGAGCTCGCAGACGAAGAGCAACGCGCGTTTCGCGACGGCCTGTTCGAATCCTTCGACGCCGTGCTCAGCCACAGCGCTGATCCGGTGCGCGCGGCGGGCCGCTACGCACGCGCCCCGCTGGCATCGCTGCTGAGTTGTGTGGACTCGTGGACAACCGATCTGATCCGCTTGACCGCGGCCGGACCCGGGGCGCCGATGAGCAATACGGACCTGCGCAGCGCGCTTTCCAGGTACGGTGGGAAACTCGACTTGCAGGGGTTGTTCCGCTATCTTGACCGCGTGCGCGATAGTGCGGCCAGCCCGGTTGCGCTGAACACCCAGCTGGTCGTCGAGGAACTGTTCATTTCTGCGAGTCGATTGGGCAGCACTGCTGAGAGGTAGCCGAGCATGGCGCAGAGTCGTCAAGGAATACTGTCGCTGACTATCAAGGACAAGGGGGCGCTGTACGCGGCCTACATGCCCTTCGTCAAAAACGGCGGGCTGTTCATACCTACGAACAAGAAGTATCAGCTGGGCGATGAGGTATTCATGCTGCTCACGCTGATGGATGATGCAGAACGCATCCCGGTGGCGGGGCGCATCGTTTGGATTACACCGCAGGGCGCTCAGGGCAACAAGACCGCGGGTATCGGCGTACAGTTCAGCGATCAGGACAACGGCGCTACGCGCAACAAGATCGAAACCTACCTGGCCGGCGCTTTGCAGGCGGACCGCCCCACCCACACCATGTAAGATCAGCCGATCGCGTGCTCCTCCTTGCGCAGCTCTTCCAGCGTGTGCAGGTACGCGTGGATGACCGCTGCTTCGTACAGCGCCCCCAGATAGGCGCCCTGCTCGTCGACCACGGGCGCGCTTTCACCGTGGAAGTTCTCGAGCGTGTGCATCGCCTCCCAGATCGAGGTCGCACTGCGCAGCGTCAGATGGTTCTCGATCACGTGCGCCAGCACCGGATCCGTCGGCGACTGGGCGACGTTCAACTCCAGATCGCGGAGGTGGACGACGCCCAGGTAGGCGCCGTCACGATTCACGATGTGCGCTTCGGACGCGTTGTGGCCGAGCATCCGGTCACGTGCCCGCAGCAGCGAAGCGTCCGGCGGCAGGGTGAGCACCGAATCCGACAGGTAGTCCCTTATCGGTTCGTGCTGCAGGCGCACCCGCTCCACGCCCATGGAAAAATCTATACCCCGTGACTGCAGCCGCAGGTCGTAAAAGGATCTGCCGTACAGACGATAGGACACCAGGTTGGCGAACACCACCGTGATCATCACGGCGATCGTGAGCTCGTAGTCGTGGGTGAGCTCGAACACGATGAGGATCGCGGTGAGCGGGGCGCCGATGACGGCGCTGGCAACAGCGGCCATGGCGCCCACTGCGAACACTTGCGGGGAGGCGGCCAGCAGCGCCGGCACGCTCAAGGAAAGCAGAACCGCGAACAGGCTGCCGAACAGCGTGCCCAGCAGCAGGGCGGGGCTGAGGATGCCGCCCGCGAAACCGAATCCCAGGCACACCGCCGTCGCCAGCGTCTTGGCGACCAGCACCAGGGCCATACCCGCCGCGTCGAGTTCGCCCAGTAGCGTCTGGCGCAGCGCCCACAGTCCGGTGCCCAGCACTTCGGGAACCCCCAGCGCAATCAGCCAGAGTATCAGCGCCGCGCAGACCGGTTTCAGCCAGCCGGGGATGATGCTGCGCACGGCGATCCCCTCGCTGAAGTCGACCAGGTGCATGAAGTACTTCGCGAACAGCGCGCTCAACACCCCAAGCACCGCGAGCGCAACATAGCTCAGGGGCGGCAGCGTGTCGGTGGTCTGGATCATGCGCAGCGTTTCTGCATCGAACAGGCTGCTCCCGAACAGGTGACCCGTCACCGCGGCCACCGTAATCGGGGCGAACGCCCGCAGCGAGTAGTGCCGCAGCAGGATCTCGTGGGCGAAGATCACGCCGGCGATGGGTGCCGAAAACGCCGCGGCTATGGCGGCGGATACCCCGCAACCTACACCGATGCGCGCCATCTGCCCGCCGAACGGTCGGGTGTGCGCGATAACCGAGCCCAGAGTAGCCCCGAAATGCACCAGCGGTCCGTACTGACCGGCGGAGGCACCGCTGCCGAGCGCAATGAAGTTTGCCAGCGTGCCGCGCAGCCCGACGAGCCCGTCGATACGTCCGGCGTTGCAGTGGGTGGCCTCGATCGTCTCGACCGGCCCCACTGACCGGCCGCGCTGCAGCACGCCGACCACCAGGCTGCCGACCAGCAGGATCTCGAGCAGGTGCCAGGCATTGCCGGATTCCGCGTCTGCGTGCGGCGGTCCGATGCGCAGCCACTCATTCAGCAACTCGATCCCGGTCACGAACAGGTTGGACAGAAATCCCGCGACCAGTCCGATGGCGGTGCCGAAAAGGGCCAGGACGATCACGCTGCGGATCAGTGAACGGGCGGTGCTCATGCTCGATAAATGAGGTTAAAAATGTATTGTAAACTACTGAATAGCAGCTCTAATTAGTGGTGATTCGCAGCCCCGCGCTCTGCAGGTGCAGCGCGACAGGCGTCGCGGAATGTCCAGCAGCGCCTCGCTGAGCCCGGTGAGTCGCTCGAACAGCTGGGCGGCGCAGCGGCTTTTCAGCCCGCGCCCGTGATCGGACAAGGTCGGCCGGGTGACGTGCATGGCGCGCGCGGCCTGCGTGAAGGTGCCGTGGCCGGCGACTGCATGAAACGCGCGCAGCTGTGCGTGATTGATAGCCATCGCCTGTTGTCCTGTCCCACAAGTAACGTACTATTCTGCGAGCCGTTCACGGATATCGACTGGATCAGCGTAGTGCGCACGCCCCGGAGCAGGCAAGCCGGCGGGTGTACGAAGCGGAGATACACATGACCAAGACCCCCAAGACAGCCCCCTGGTTGCTAACCCCGGGCCCGCTCACCACATCACCCACGGTGAAAAGCGCCATGCTGCGGGACTGGGGGTCCCGTGACGCGGAGTTCATCGCGATCAACCGGCGGGTCCGCGAACGCCTCGTGGAACTGGCCGGCGGGACCGGCACGCACGTGTGCGTACCGCTGCAGGGAAGCGGCACGTTTGCGGTGGAGGCGACCCTTGCCACACTGATTCCGCCCGCGGGCAAGGCCGTCATCCTGGTCAATGGCGCCTATGGTCGGCGCATGGCTGCCATTTTCGACTACCTGCGGCGCGACTACCGCGTGCTGGAAACGCCCGAGCACGTCCCGAACGACGTGCAGGCGCTGGCGCAGTGCCTCGATACCGACGCCGCAATCACGCACGTGGTGATGGTCCAGTGCGAGACGACCACCGGCATACTGAATCCGCTGGAAGCCGTTGGCGAGCTGTGCCGTCGGACGGGCAAGGCACTGATCGTCGATGCCATGAGTGCATTCGGCGCGCTGCCGCTGGACGCGCGCGAGACCCGGTTCGAAGCGCTCATCGCCTCGTCCAATAAATGCCTGGAGGGCGTGCCCGGGATCGGTTTCGCGATCGTGCGCCAGGGTGCGCTCGATGGCAGCCGTGGCAACTGCCACTCGTTGAGTCTGGATCTGTACGAGCAACACCGCTACATGGAAAGCTCCGGGCAGTGGCGCTTCACCCCGCCGACGCACGTGCTCGCCGCTTTCGACCAGGCGCTGCTCGAGCACGCCGAAGAGGGCGGCGTTCAGGGACGCGGCGCCCGCTACGAAAAAAACTGCGAGCGCCTGTTACAGGGCATGCACGATCTCGGTTTCGCAGCGCTGCTGCCGCGCAAGATGCAGGCGCCGATTATCACCACTTACTATCAGCCGGCTGATCCGCGCTTCGATTTCAGCGCGTTCTATGCGGCGTTGAGCGAGCGGGGTTACGTGATCTACCCGGGCAAGCTCACTCAGGCCGAGACTTTCCGTATCGGCTGCATCGGCCGTGTGGGCGTGGCACAGATGGATGGCGTGCTGGCAGCGATCGCTGCGGTGCTAGACGAGATGGGGGTCGAAAACCGCTCGCCCGACGCGGGCGTTGCCTGAGCGCGCGGCCGCGACCAGCCGGGCTCCGCCGGCGCCGCGTGTTTTTGGCTTACAATCGGGCTCGCGCTTGCCTGAGGCGCAATTCGATCTTTATCCCACAGAGCCAGGAATGACCATGCACCGAGTAATGCCCCGACAGACCGCGCCGTCGCTCACCGTCGATACCGCAGACCGTGGCGTGTGGTCGCTGGCCGAGCAGACGCCGCGCAACTTCACTATGATCGTGTTCTACCGCGGCCTGCATTGTCCGATCTGCAAACCGTACCTGCGCGACCTCGATCGGCAGACCACGGCGTTTGCGGCGCTCGGTGTGCAGAGCATTGCCATCAGCACCGACGACGCCGAACGCGCGCGTCAGGCCGTCGACGACTGGGGTATCAAGGAAGTGCCGATCGGCTACGGAATCAGCATCGAGGACGCACGCGGCTGGGGCCTCTACGTCTCCAGCGGTCAGGGAAAAACGTCGGCCGGGGTCGAAGAGCCGGCGCTGTTCAACGAGCCGGGCCTGTTCCTGGTCCGCCCCGACGCGACGCTGTACTCGGCCTCGATCCAGACGATGCCCTTCGTGCGGCCGCGTTTCGACGAGTTACTCAAGGCACTCGACGTGGTCATAAGCCGGGACTATCCGGCGCGCGGCGAGGCCTGAAACGAAGAAAGAAAGCCGCCGCGGATCGCTCCGCGGCGGGAACCACACCTAAACGCCGGGGGGCGGCGTAAGGGGGAGGAGGATACCGGTGCTCAGCGCTGTTTAAGCATGCTTTCGACGGCGGCCGGAATGCCGGCGCGGTCGAGGCCGATATCGCTGAGCAGATGGTCCGGCAGAGCGTTCAGCTCTGCAACGGCTTTGCGACGCTCGTACCAGCGCGCCGCGGTGCCCACCAGATCGTCAGCGAGTCTTGCCAGCAACGCTCGACGAGGGGCGGCAAGGTATTCGACATGCGTAGTCATCTCAATGCTCCTCGTGTCAGACCGCGATAAGGGCGGCGGTAAGGATAACGATCGCGCCGATGTAGGCGAGACCAACCCGGGTAAAAACGTCTATCAACATGATCGTAACCTCATAAAATTGCTGCATTGCACAAGACCGTTGATCGGCATACTATGGACCTTCTTTAGGCCTTTCAAGAGATGTCTCGTCATCTTTAGCATGAATGAATACTCATGAATAAACTGTACCGCCTGCCGCCCATCTCGGCGCTACGCGCGTTCGACGTGGCGGCCCGCGAGTTGAGCTTCACGAAAGCGGCGGAGGAACTGCACGTCACGCAGAGTGCGGTCAGTCACCAGATCCGGCACATCGAGTCGCTGTGGGGCTTTGCGCTCTTCGTGCGCCATAACCGGCAGGTGAGTCTGACGCGCGAGGCGCAGGCTCTGGTCCCTGTGATCCGCGACTTCTTCAAGGGGCTCGACCGCACGCTCACCGAGATCTCCTCGGAGGGCTCCAGGGGGCCGCTGCGCGTCAGTCTGCTGCAGTCGTTTGCCTTCAAATGGCTGGTGCCACGGCTCGGCCGGTTCAACCAGGCGCACGCCGGGATCGACGTGTGGATCTCCTCGACCGATGACATCGTGGACTTCGATGCGGGTGAGGTGGACGTGGCGATCCGGCTTGGTCTGGGCGGCTGGCCGGGGCTGCATGAGACTCTGCTGCTGCGCGAGTACGTGTTCCCGGTATGCAGCCCGGAGCTGTACGAAAGCATGGGTCGTCCGCAGGCCCCGGCGGCGCTGCTGCAGCAGCAGCTGCTCTACCGGTATGCGAACGACATCTGTGCCAAGTGGCGCGACTGGTTCGCCGATGCCGGCGTCGAGGTGCGCTCCCTGCCCCCCGGGACCCGTTTCCCGAGCACCAGCATGGCCGTGCAGGCGGCGATCGACGGACAGGGCGTGGCACTGGCCCGCAGCGCCCACGTCGAAGACGATCTGGAGGCCGGCCGGTTGATCAAGTTGTTCGACGTGTACAGCCCGTCACACGTCAAGTACTTCCTGGTGTGCCCGATCGGCAGCGAGCAGCATGCGCGGATCGCGGCGTTCCGGGAATGGCTGTTGCGCGAGGCGGTCATCTCGCAGGCCGCCTTCGACCGGGTGGGCATCCCCAGGGCACAGACGCGGCGGGCGGCGGGCGGCGGGGATTCCTAGCCCGCATGGTATCGGAGAAACCATGCGCGCAACCGCCAGTATTGACTTCGTCCCCGGGCAATTTTGATCTATAAAGGGGTAACGCGAGCGTCAAGCAGTCAGTGAGGTTCGAACATGCAATTTACTCATGAACGCGAGTTCACCTACAGCCGCGCCTACCGGGGTCCGGTTCGCTGTGTCATCTTCGACTGGGCCGGCACGACCATGGATTTCGGCTGCATGGCGCCGGCGGTGGTCTTCTGCAAGGTGTTCGAGAAGGCCGGCGTGCCGATCAGTCTCGAAGAGGCGCGGATTCCGATGGGGGCGCACAAGAAAGTCCACATCGGCCTGATCTGTGAGATCCCGAGTGTGCGCAGGCGCTGGGTCGACAAGCACGGCAACGAGCCGACTCAGGCAGACGTCGACCGGATGTTCGCCGATTTCGTCCCGATGCAGGAGGCGTGTCTTTCGGACTACTCGCAGCTCATCCCGGGCACGCTGGAGGTGCTGGCCGAGTGCCGCAAACGTGGCTACAAGATCGGCTCCACCTCGGGCTACCTGCCCGGCATGCTCGCCATCAACCAGGCGGATGCGAAGCGCCAGGGCTACGTGCCGGATGCGACCTTCGGCGCCGGCGACGTGCCGCGCGGCAGGCCCTTCGCGCACATGGTGCTGCGTAATATCATCGAGCTCGACGTGTCACCCGTGCAATCGGTCGTCAAGGTCGACGACACCCTCACGGGCATCGAGGAGGGTCTCAACGCAGGATGCTGGGCGATCGGCCTGGCGATCTCCGGGAACGAGGTCGGTGTCCCGCTGGATGAGTGGAACGCCTTCTCCGATGAGGTGAAGCAAAAGCACCGCGATCGGATCTACCCGACCATGTATCAGCGCGGCGCGCACTATGTCATCGACAGCATCGCCGACCTGATACCGTGCCTGGACGATATCGAGGTACGCCTGAAGCGCGGCGAGAAGCCCTGAAAGGGACCCATTGCCCCCGACGTCTCTCCCACCGGTCCCCGGCGCAGCGGGCGGGCTAGCCCCAGTCCTGTTCCTCGGCTTCGTGCAGCAGCCGTTCGTCGATCTCGAACTTGCGGCCCATCTCCTCGCTGGCTTCCCGGGCGACCGAGATGAGCTTCTCCTGGTCCCGGTGCACCGCGTGCAGCTGGTACAGCGTCTTGAGGTCCTGGCGTTTGAATGTATGCGCCAGTTTCTTCGCGCGGTAGGCGCCGTAGCCGAGCTCGATCAGCGCGGACTCACCGAGTGACAGGGCCGCCTCGAAGGTTTCGCGCTGAAACACGTTGACGCCCAGATCCAGCAGCTCGTAGGCGTGCACCACATCCCACGCGCGCGCGAGGATCTTGAGGCTGGGAAACTGTTTCTGCGCCGCGACGATCGTTTCGTGCATCGCCTCCCGGTCATCCAGCGCCAGGATCAACAGGCGGGCCTGGTCGGCGCCGGCCGCATGCAGCAGATCCATGCGCGAGGCGTCGCCGTAGAACACCTTGTAGCCGAACTTGCGAACCCGATCGATCTGTTGCGGGTTGTGATCGATAATGGTCGTGGCGATGCCGTTCGCGTGCAACAGACGGGCGATGATCTGGCCGAAGCGGCCGAACCCGGCGATGATCACCGGTTGCTCCGCGTTGTCGATGCGGTCGGCCTCACGCGGCCCGCCGAGGTTTGCGAAGCGCGGCTCGACCAGCCGCGCATGAATGATCATTAGCAGCGGCGTACTCAGCATGGACAGCGCAACGGCTGCGACCAGCACGTCACCCGTGGCGCGGTCCAGCGCCCCGAACGAGCTCGCCACGCTGAAAATCACGAAAGCGAACTCCCCGCCCTGTGCCAGCAGGAACGTGAACATCATGTTCTGACTTGCCTGCAGCCCGAGCAGGCGGCCGAGCGCCAGCAGCACCGCCATCTTGACGACGATCAGACCTGTGACCAGCATCAGGATCAGCCCCGGGCGCTCGATCAGCAGGTCGAAATCGATAGACATGCCGACGGAGATGAAGAACAGGCCTAGCAGCAGTCCCTTGAACGGCTCGATGTCGGTCTCCAGCTCGTGGCGGTACTCTGAATCGGCCAGCAGCACGCCCGCCAGGAATGTGCCGAGCGCCATGGACATGTCCACCGTCTGCATCAGCAGCGCGATCCCGATAACCAGCAGCAGCGAGAACGCCGTGAAAATCTCCGGCAGCTTGGTGTTGGCGATGTATTGTATTACCGGTCGTATCAGGTAGTGCCCGCCGACCACGATCGCGGCGATTACCGCGACCACCTTCAGGGTGTCGAACAGCGGGTTACCGGTGCCGGCGTCGGCGGCTTCCACGCCGAGCAGTGGCAGCAGTGCCAGGATCGGGATTACGGCGATGTCCTGGAACAGCAGCACGGAAAACGCGTTGTTGCCCGCTGGCGTGGTGAGCAGGCTTTTCTCGGTCAGCGTCTGCAGGGCGATGGCGGTCGAGGAGAGCGACAGGCCCATCGCCGCCACCAGTGCCAGCTTCCAGTCGAATCCGAGCAGCATGCCGATTGCCAGTATCAGCACGGTCGTGACCACGACCTGGGCACCGCCTATGCCGACAATGGATTTACGCAGGCCCCACAGGCGCCGCGGGTTCAGCTCCAGGCCGATCAGAAACAGCAGCAGCACGACCCCGAACTCGGCGAAATGCAGAATGTCTTCGACATTGGTGATCAGGCGCAGACCGAACGGCCCTATGACGACACCGGCGATCAGGTAACCGAGCACCGAGCCCAGGCCCAGGCGTTTCGCGATCGGCACCGCGACCACTGCGGCCGCCAGGTAGACGAGCGTGTTGGTCAAAAGGCTGTCGTCGTTCATCGTGGAGCTCCGCGGTGATCGGGTGCGTGATCGGGTTGCCGGCGTGGATGGCTGCGCGTGCCGGGGCGCGGCGTGCAGCCTGCGCTGTCACGAGCCGCGCTGCTGGTAGTCTATCAAGAGCTGCGTGTAGCGCTGCGCGTGCTCGTTCAAGCGTTCCTTGCTGACCGGCCCCCGGCCACCGTGCAGAACCAGCGGCGGCAGACACCGCATGCCGCAAAAAACCGCCGTCTGCTGCAACGGCCGGATCAGGTCTTCGAACGGGTGCCGGTGCTGTCCCGCGGACGTGTAGGCTTGTGCCGAGCCACCCGTGGACACGGCCAGCAGTGCGTCCTTGCCGCGCAAAGCATCGCCGCCGCTGCCGTAAGCGAACCCGCGGGTCAGCACGACGTCCATCCATTCCTTCAGGATGGCCGGCACGCTGTACCAGTAGATCGGGTGCTGGAATACCACCAGATCGGCTTCCCGCAGCGCGTTCTGTTCGGCCTCCACGTCGATGTTGAAATCCGGGTAGAGTTCGTAGAGATCGCGCGTGGCGACCCCGGGCACGGCTTTGACCCGCTCGAACAGCACGCGGTTCACCCGCGAACGGTGCACGGTGGGGTGAGCGAACAAGATTACGATGCTGGCGAGTTTTTCGGACATTAATGCTTAATTTGACGGGTGGGTGTACGTGCGTGTTGCCGGTTGCGCCGGGCTGACACCGGCGCTGGTTGCCGGCAGCCTGCGTCCGGACCACGCCGCGGGCGCGCGGGAGCGGCATTGTAACGTGCGTCAGTCTGACTTTTCGATGCGCTGACGATCAGCCGATGTCGGCCAGCGTCTTGTCCGGCGTGGCGGCACCGGGATCGACCTGCAGCTCGATCAACGCCGGCTTTCCGCAGTGCAGGGCATGCTCGAACAGGTCGGCAAACTCGCTGCTGTCGGTCAGCGACGCGCCAAATGCGCCGTAGCTGCGCGCGAGGGCGGCGAAGTCGGGGTTGCGTAACCCGGTGCCGACGACCCGGTCCGGGAAGCGGCGCTGCTGATGCATGCGGATGGTTCCGTACATGTTGTTGTTGACCACCAGAATGACGATGTTCGCCTGATATTGCACGGCCGTCGCCAGCTCCTGGCCATGCATGAGATAGCAGCCGTCGCCGGCCCAGCACACCACAGCGCGTTGCGGATACTGCAGCTTGGCGGCGATGGCCGCCGGCAGGCCGTAGCCCATGCTCCCGGAGGTGGCGGCGAGCTGCGTGGGATAGCCGCGGTAACGCGTGTGCCGGTGCACCCACGCCGTGTAGTTGCCGGCACCGTTGGCGATGAACGCATCGTCGGGCAGCACGCCGTTGAGATGGGCGACGATGTCGCCGATCTGGCAGCGACCCGGCATCGGCAGCGGCTCGCGATAGGCCTCGTAATCCGCGCGTGCGGCGCGCGACCAGGCACGGCGCCGCTCATCGGCCACGCAGGTCTCGGCGTTTACCGCTTGCAGAAAGCTGGTCACCGAGGCATTGATCGCCAGCGTGGGTGTGTAGACTTTGCCCAGCTCGCTCGCATCGGCGTGTACGTGGATGAACGTCTGCCGGGGCACCGGGGGCACCAGCAGCGTGTAACCGCGCGTTGTAATTTCGCTGAGTCGCGTGCCGAGCGCGATGATGAGGTCGGCCTGCAGCACGCGCTCGACCAGGCGCGGGTCGCTCGCCACGCTCAGGCACCCCGCGTAGTGCTCATGTTCGTTGTGCAGGTGGTCCTGGCGCCGGAACGCGCTCACCACCGGCAGATCGGCCCGCTCCGCAAACCTGGCCAGCGCCTGCGACGCCGCGGCATCCCAGGGTGAGCCGCCCGCGATGAGCAGCGGCCGCTGTGCTTCGTTCAGCAGTTCGACCGCCGCTCGCGCGTCCGCCGTTTCGCAGGCAACCGGCGCCACCCGGGCGAACGGCGCGTCGTCCACGGTGACCGATTCGTACAGCATGTCCTCGGGCAGGGACACCACGACCGGTCCCGGCCTGCCGCTGCGCGCAACGTGGTACGCGCGGCTGATGATCTCCGGAATGCGCGCCGCCGCGTCGATCTCGGTCGCCCATTTGCTCAGCGGCTGGAACATCGCCGCCAGATCGATTTCCTGGAATGCGTCGCGGCCTCGGTGCGCCCGCTCGACCTGGCCGACGAGCAGCAGCAGCGGGGTGGAGTCGTGCCGCGCGATATGGATGCCGGCCGAGGCGTTTGTGGCGCCCGGCCCGCGTGTCACCATGCATATCCCCACGCCGCCCGTGACCTTGCCGTGCGCCTCCGCCATGATCGCCGCGCCCCCTTCCTGCCGGCAGGTGATCACGTCGATGTGCGGATGGTCGTACAGGCCGTCGAGCACCGGAAGGAAGCTTTCCCCCGGCACCAGAAACACGCGCTCGCAACCCTGGATGTTCAGCTGGTCGGCAAGCACGCGCCCGCCGTGGCGTTCCTCAACCCCCATGTTGCACAGTGCTGGCGCGACCGGTTTGCATCTTACAATGATAACCTCTCGGGCCATTGCGCGGCGCCCCGCCGGCGACACGAAACGGAGTCTGCGTGACAACGACACCCGGCAGCGCGGTGCCCTCCCGGCGCCTGGTCCTCGCGGCACTCATCGCCATCGCGGCGGTTTTCGCGATGTCGCTCGGTCTCACGTATCCCCTGCTGGCCATCATCCTCGAAGGGCAGGGCGTGTCGAGCACCCTGATCGGCATGAACACCGCCATGACCCCGCTCGGCATCATCGTCATGGCGCCGTTCATCCCACGCATCACCCGGCGTTTCGGTGCCTGGCGGGTGGCGGTAGCCTGCGCGCTGGCTACCGCGCTGCTGCTGCTCGCTATCGGCGCCTACCGCAATGTCTGGTTCTGGTTTCCGCTGCGTTTTCTGCTCGGCGTAACCATCGACAGCCTGTTCGTGATCAGCGAGACCTGGTTGCTGCAGATGGCCGGCGCGCAGCATCGAGGCAAGCTCGTGGGCGTGTACGGCACGTCGCTGGCCAGCGGTTTCACCATCGGACCGTTCGTGCTCTCGGTGACCGGCAGCGAGGGGTGGTCCGCGTTCGGCGTCGGTCTGGCGGTGATGCTGCTGACCGCCGCCGGTCTGCTTCTGATCCGGGGAAGGGTTCCCGAGCAGGCGTCGGGCGAGAATATCTCACTCCTGCAGTTTTCCCGGCTGGCTCCCATGCTGTTGCTGGCGGTTGGCGTCGTCGCCTGCTTCGATCAGGTTGCGCTGTCCATGTTGCCGGTGTATCTGCTCGACGCCGGCATGACCGAGGCGCGCGCAGCGTTCGCGGTTGGCGTGCTGGTGGTCGGCAACGTGCTGTTCCAGTACCCCATCGGCTGGTTGAGCGACAAGGTGCCGCGGCGCCGGGTCATGGCGGGATGCCTGGTTCTGGTGCTCGCGAGCATCGCGGCGCTGCTCGCCGCCGTCGCCACCGCGTACCTGTGGCCGGTGCTGTTCGTGCTGGGGTCGAGCGGGTTCGGGATCTACACGGTGGTGCTGGCGGAGCTCGGCGACCGTTTCGAGGGCGCCATGCTGCTCGCCGGCAACGCCGCGTTTGCAATGATGTGGGGGGTCGGCGGAATCGTCGGCCCGCCGCTGACCGGCACAGTGATGGACGCGCTCGGCGGCATCGGCATGCCGTTGAGCCTCGCGGCGATGTTCGCGCTGCTGCTGGTGGTCATCGTCGCGGCGCCCAACCGCCCGCGGTCCTAGCACACTAGTTGGCGGGGTAGATAGGGAACGCCTCGCACAGCGACGCCACCCGGGCGGCGCATGCCTCGACGGTTGCGCTCGCATCGCTGCCGGACGCGGCTTCGAGCAGATCGGCGATCAACCCGCCCACCCGCTGCATCTCCTGCTCGCGGAACCCGCGTGTGGTCACAGCGCCGACGCCGAGTCGCAGACCGGCCCATTGCGCGGGGTTGCGGGCGTCGAACGGCACCGGATTGCGATTGGACGTGATGCTGGCGGCTTCGAGCACCGTTTGCGCGCGTTGTCCGGTGATTGCCTGGCGGCGCAAGTCCAGCAGCACGAGGTGGGTGTCCGTCCCGCCGCTGACGATATCGACGCCGCGTTGATGCAAGGTTTCGGCGAGCGTCGCCGCGTTCCGTTTCAGCTGCGCACCGTATTCTTGGAACGCCGGCTGCAGGGCCTCGCCGAGACACACCGCCTTGGCGGCGATGACCTGCGTATGCAGGCTGCCCTGCACGCCGGGAAACACAGCAGCCTGCAGCGCCTTTCGCCATTGCGCATCGCGCGACAGGATCAGCCCGCCGCGCGGGCCGCGCAGCGTTTTCGTCGTGGTGCAGGTCACCAGGTCGGCGTGCGGCACCGGTGAGGGATGCACGCCCGCCGCCACCAGACCCGCGAAGTGGGCCATATCGACCAGCAGCCGCGCGCCGCATTCGGCAGCGATCTCGGCCATGCGTACGAAATCGATTTCGCGCGGGTATGCCGAGCCGCCGGCGATCAGCAGCTTCGGGCGCAGTTGCTGGGCCTGGTGCGCGAGCGCGTCGTAGTCGATCAAGCCCGTATCGCGCGACACGCCGTAGTGATGCGCGTCGAACCAGCGCCCTGACAGGTTGGGGGCGGAACCGTGGCTCAGGTGCCCCCCCGCCGCCAGGTCCAGACTCAACAGCCGGTCGCCCGGTTCCAGGAGCGCAAACAACACCGCCTGATTGGCCTGGGTACCGGAGTGCGGCTGAACGTTCACGAACTCGCAGCCGAACAGCCGTTGCGCGCGTTCCACGGCGGCTTCCTCGAGCACGTCGACGAACTCGCCGCCAGCGTGAAAGCGCTTGCCGGGGTAGCCCTCCAGGGTTTTGTTGGCGATCTGGTGGCCCAGGGCCTCGAGCACCGCGCCGCTGACGAGGTTCTCGGAGGCGATCAGCTCAATCTGAGCGGATTGACGGCGGGCCTCGCGGGCCAGGGCGTCGGCGACCGGTGGGTCGGTCAGGTCGAGCGGCGCAGAGAAGAAATCCGGCATGGGTTGACTCGATCGCGGCGGTGGCAGCCAGGATGCGGCCTGTGCTCAAAAATGCCAACCGAATGGTAGTGAGCAACCGCGAAATTAACTAGTATCATCGGGACGAAAAAAAGAACATGAGAGTCTAAAGCGTGGCCCAGCAACTGGATATCCTGTCAGACGACACGCCGCCGGACGAGCTGCAGCCCGACGTGCGCTTTGCAATAGCGCTGGCGCCGCTGTTCACGCTGCTGCCGTTTGCGGGCTTCCTGGACACCGTGCGCCACGCGGCGGACGAGGCTGACAAGAGCCGCCAGCGCTACTGCCGCTGGCAGGTGGTCGCTGAAACGCTCCAACCCGTCCCATCGAGCTGCGGCAGCCAGGTACTGCCGGATGCGACCTTCGGGTCGCTCAGGCCGCAGGCGGTGGATTATCTGGTCGTGCACGCGGGTTTGATGGCCGGGCTGGAGCAGGTTACCCCGGCCTTTTACGACTTCCTGCGCCGCATGGCAGGGGCGGACGTGACCCTGGTCGGGCTGGACAGCGGGACCTTCCTGCTCGCTGCGGCCGGGCTGATGAACGGCCGCGTCTGCGCTGTACACTGGCGCCACCGCGAGCAGTTCGCGCGTACATTCCCGCATGTGCGCGCGGTTACCAACGAGCTGTACGTGCTCGACGGCAACCGTATTACATGCCCGGGCGGCACGTCCGCCATCGACCTGGCGGTGGAGCTGCTGACGCTCCATTGCGGGCGTGCGCGGGCGCTGAAGGGGCTGGCAGATCTGCATGTGGACGAGCAGCGCGGGATGCACCACGTGTTGCGCTCGTTTCAACAGATCCACACGGCCGATCTCGACTCGCGCCTGGCGCGGGCCGTCTCCTTCATGCAGGAGAACCTGTCGACCCACTACCCGCTCGCCGCGGTGGGCAAGAAGGTCGGTGTGAGCACGCGCCAGCTGACGCGGCTGTTTCGCGAGCGCTTCGACCAGTCGCCGGCCGAGTACTGGCGCGAGCGGCGTCTGCAGCACGCGCGTTGGCGCATTCTCAATACCAGCCGGCCGTTGAACGCGATCGCTCATGAATGCGGCTTCACCGACAACGCGCATTTCACCCGCTGGTTCAAGCGCCGCTTTGGCGAAACGCCGAGCCGTCACCGCGAGCTGCGCAACGTCCGCGTTTCTGGAACCCCCGCATGACACGCAGCGACACGGCCTGGCGATTGCCGGTAGCCCGGACGCACGTGCTGTCGGGCTCCGCCGGCGTCCTGAGCTTTGTCGGCGGCGCGGGTGACTTCGACGCGACCGGCAGGACCCGGAATCCCGGGAACCTGTTCGCACAGATTCCCGGCACGCTGCGGAATCTGGATGCTGCGTTGGCCAGCGAAGCGTGCAGTCTCGCCGACGTGATGCGCCTGAAAGTCTATTACCAGAGCGACGGCAGCCAGGACGAGTGGGCGCTGAGCGCCGCGCTGGCGGACGCATTCGCCGCACCCCTGCCCGCCATTTCGCTGATCCCGGTTCCGCTGCAGCCGTTTCCCGGACAGGCTTTGCAGATACAGGCGATTGCCCAGCGCCGCTGGCGGGATCTGCCCGACGTCCGCGTCGATCCGCTGCCGATACCGGACGCCTGCAGCGAGCGTTTCCCGAGCGCGCAGCTGACTTCCGGGTTGCGCGCGGGTGAGTTCATCGTCACTGCAAGCCGCACGGCAACGCCGGATGCTGGCGGCGATGCGGCCGACGCGCCGGCGCAGACGCACGCGGTGATGCGCTCGCTGGAGGCGACCCTGTCGACCCTGGGCGCGACGTTGCAGGATACGGTGAAAATGGAGGGGTACTACTTCGGCACCACGCGCGAGCACTGGGTGCCGATGGCCGAAGTGCGCGGCAGCTACTTTCGCGAGCCCGGCCCGCCCGCCACGGTGGTGCCTTGTCACGTGCTCTGGCCCGCCGGTGCCGCGACGCGCATCGAGGTGCTGGCCATGCGCTGCACGCGCGGCGGTTTCGACAAGTACATTCCGCGAGACGACTGCTGGCCCGAGCGGGTGTGGGATTGGCCGATTCCGCTGCCGTATCGCCAGGCGATCCGCTTGCGCGACACGGTCTGGCTGGGCGGGCAGGTGCCGGCACGGCCGTTCGACAACTCACGTGAGCGGGTGCTGCCGGGCGAACTGCATGCGCAGACCGCCTTTACCATGAGTTACGTGGAAGATCTGCTGCGCGGCTTCGGGCGGCGGCCCGCCGACCTGAAGCTGATGGTGTGCTATTTCAAGTCGGCCGGTACGCCGGAGGAAACCGCACGCTTCGTGGCAAGCCTCGCCGATTGCGTGGACGGCGCTTTACCCCCGCTGACCCTGGTCCCGCAGCCGCATCTGCACACGCCCGAGTCGACCGTGGAAATCTGGGGCGTAGCCGTCGCCTAAGAGGACCGCATGGAGGCGTGCCCGCACGACCGCTCAGCGCTGTTTGAGCCGCTTGTAGTCGGCGAGCTTCTTCAGGGCAAGCGCAAACAGCGTAATCGGTATGGCCGCGGCGATGCCTACGATCAGGAAGGCGTCGCCGCCCTCATAGCGGGTTTCCAGCACCGACAGGGCGTTTGTTTCACGCAGTTCCGCGTAGAGCCCGACCACCCCGAGCAACGTGATGAACCAGACGACGAACAGCGCCAGTGCGCTTTTCAACAGCCGGTCCGGCGCCGGTGACTCGCCACGCGACACCGTCAGCGTCCCGATCGCGAGGCCGCGGCGCCGGCGCGGGTCCACTCACGCCGCCCCGTTCGAGCGCCTTTACACTGCCTGTACCGACCGGGGAACGCCGGACCGATCCCGTTGCCGGTGCAATTGCCGCGGCGTTCTGCGCCCGGATCGACGCTCGCGGTATTCTGCCGACCCATGCGCAGGCGTCGGCTTAGTTTACAAGGCGTCGCGAACATGCCTCTTGCAGCGCCGCTGCGGGACCGCGTCCGGGAAACTCTGGCCGGTTTTTTTTCAAGCGTTGACAGCGACTACAGTGCGCTTGCCCGGCGCGTGCGCGGGGGCGATTTTCGCGACCTCTTTGCGCATCGTTTCGATCACCCGCTCGACCTGGCGCCGGTCTTCCTTACGCAACTCGCGCAGCGGCTTGCGCACCCGTCCGGCGGGGAGACCGGACAGCTCGCAGCCGTACTTGACCGACTGGGTGAACTTGCCGCCCTGTTCCAGCACCTGCATGAAAGGCAGCATAGCGGACATGATGCGCCGCCCCTTACGGAAGTCGTTCTGCAGGACACAGGCTTCGTACAGCGCGATGTGCTCATGCGCCAGGCAGTTGGAGCCGGCGCATACCCAGCTGGTGGCACCCCAGGCGAAGAATTCGAGGGCCTGATCGTCCATCCCGCAAGAAAGCTGAATCTGCGGGTACTCGGTGGCGAGCAGGTGCAGCCGATTGATGTCGCCGCTCGACTCCTTGATCGCAGCGAAATTGGCGCTGCGTACGACGCGGTCCAGAAACGGCGTTCCCATCATGGTTCCGGTACGCCCCGGGTAGTTGTAGAGCATGATCGGCAGCCTGGCGGCGCGATCGATGGCCAGAGCGTGGGCGGCGAGCTCGAGCTGCGTGGGCAGCACGTAGTAGGGCGCGTTGACCAGGATGGCGTCGACGCCGACCGCTTTCGCCTGCTTGGCGAACTGCACTGCTTCTTCAGTTCGCAGTGCCCCGACTCCGGCCACGACGGGCACCCGGCCGCGCGCCTGCTGCTTGAAAAAGCGCATCAGCTCGATACGTTCTTCGGCGCTCTGTGAGTAGTACTCGCCGGTGGTGCCACCGCTGATGATACCGTGCACGCCGGCCTCGATGAGATGCTCGATCAGCGCGTCGAGACCGTCGTAATCGATCGAGTAGTCATCCCGGTAGGGCGTGATGACGGGTGTGTAAATACCTTCGAATTGCATTGGCTGAATCCCCTGCAGCAACGCCGCAAAATAGCGGAATACGCCCTGGCTGTCACCTTCCGCCTGTCTGCCGCGGGCGAATGGCACACGCATTGCGTGTCACACTGAAATGCGCTTCCGGGGCTGCAGGCGGGATGGAGGAACCATGTCTGGGCCGGCCGCGGAGGCGGTCAGGTTGTGCAAGTACAACTATAAGGTTTCGGTATGTGGCCCAGCAGTACGCTGCTCGAGTTGTTACATATAGAGCATCCGATCGTTCAGGCGCCGATGCCCGGCGCCTCGTCGCCGCTGCTGGCGGCCGCGGTGTCGAATGCCGGCGGGCTCGGCTCGCTGGGTTGCGGGTTTCTGAGCGTGAGCGAGCTGCGCGCCGAGCTCGAGGCCACACAGCGGGCGACCAATCGCCCGTTCAATGTCAACTTCGTGATGTACGAAACGCCGCGCAGTAACAGAAAGCGCGTGCAGCACGCGCGTGATCTGATGGCGCCGCACTACGCGCGGCTGCAACTCGGTAACGTGCCGCACGCGATAGCGAAAGCCCGCGTGTTCGATGCCGAGGCGCTCGCCGTCGTCATTGCCGCACATCCCCGTGTGGTGAGCTTTCAGTTCGGTCTCCCAGGCGCGGCGTTCATAGCGGCGCTGAAGGATCACGGCATTGCCGTGATGGGCATGGCGACCAGCGTACGCGAGGCGCTGGACCAGGAGCGCCGCGGCGCGGACGTTATCGTCGCGCAGGGCTGGGAGGCCGGCGGGCATCGCGGCACGTATCTCTCGTCGATCGATGGCGGTGGCATCGGCACGCTGGCGCTCGTGCCCCAGGTGGTGGATGCCGTCAACGTGCCGGTGATCGCCGCCGGCGGCATCGCCGATGGCCGCGGCATCCTGGCCGCGTTCGCCCTCGGGGCGAGCGGGGTGCAGCTGGGTACGGCGTTCATGACCTGCGACGAAGCAGGCGTCCCGACCGTGCACAAGCAGGCATTGCTGGATGCGGCGGACGACGAGACGCGCCTGACCAAGACGTTCTCCGGCCGCCCGGCCCGCGTGCTCGTCAACAAGTACATCGAGGAGATGACACTGCACGAGCACGCGTTACCGGATTTTCCGATCATGAACATGTTGACCGAACCGTTACAGAGGGCCAGTGTCGCGCGCGGCTCGCGCGACTTCGTCGCCCTGTGGGCGGGGCAGGGTGTCGGGATGAGTCGCGCCATGCCGGCGGCGCAGCTGGTAGGGACGCTGGTGGACGAAGCCGCGCTCGCGCTGTCCAGATTTCGCAGTCGCACCGCGAACTCCTAGTCGGCCGCCCCCGGGCGAAGAGGTTTTCCGGCGCGCCGCGGCACGCTGCTAGAATGCGCCCGAGTCGAGCGACAGGGGCCACGATGAAAGCGCTGGTGTGTAACGCGTTCGGGCCGGTCGAAAGCCTGCAGGTGAGCGACCTCGAACCGGCCGCGCTGAATGACGGACAGGTCCGCATCGACGTGCACGCCTGCGGCATCAACTTTCCCGACGTGCTCATCGTGCAGGGCCTGTACCAGGTCAAGCCGCAACCGCCTTTCAGCCCCGGCTGCGAGGTCGCCGGGGTGGTCAGCGAGGTCGCCCGCGACGTGCAGAGGTTCCGGCCGGGTGACCGGGTGCTGGCGTGGCTCAGTTTCGGCGGTTGCGCAGAGCAGGCGGTGGCGTCCGCGGCCGATGTGTTCACGTTGCCCGACGGGATCGATTTCGAAACGGCATCGGTGCTGCTGCTGACCTACGGCACCGCCTACCATGCGCTGGTTCAACGCGCTGCGCTGCGCGCCGGCGAGAGTGTGGCGGTGCTGGGCGCCGGCGGTGGCGTCGGTACGGCATGCGTGCAGCTGGCGGGAGCGCTGGGGGCGCGCGTGATCGCCTGTGCGAGCAGCGTCGAAAAACTTGCTGCGGCGCGCGAACAGGGCGCCGACGCGGTGATCGACTACAGCCGGGACGAGTTACGCGACGCGCTCAAAGCCGCCACCGGGGGCAAAGGCGCGGACGTCATCTGCGATCCGGTGGGCGGCGCGCTCGCCGAGCACGCGTTTCGTGCCATCGCCTGGCAGGGCCGTTATCTGGTGATCGGTTTTGCCGCCGGCGAGATCCCGCGCCTGCCGCTCAATCTGGCCCTGCTCAAGGGTGCTTCGGCGGTCGGCGTGTTCTGGGGTGATTTCGTGCGCCGCGACCCGGCCACCAACCGGGACAACGTGCAGGCGCTGCTCGGACTGTTGCAGACCGGCAGGATCGCGCCGCTCATATCGCAGAGGTTTGCGCTGCGCGATGCCGTGTCGGCGTTGCAGGTGTTGAGTGCGCGCCAGGCGGTGGGCAAGCTGGTGGTGCGCGTGCGTGAAGGGTGAGGCAGCGGGCCTCAGCTCGCCAGGACGGTGATGCTCCGTGAGGGCTTTCAAATTGGAGCGCCGCCTTCCGCGATGCGCCGCTCCACGAATGCATCCAGTTCCTCGGTAACGGCGGGATCGAGCGGCGGCGGCTGGTAGTCGGCAAGTAACTGCTTGTACAAACGGTTGGCCCGGTGCGTCGCATCCACGGCGCCGTCTTCGAACCAGGTCTCGAAGTTACGCCAGTCCGACAGCATCGGGCGGTAGAACTCGGTGTCGTAGCGTGCGAGCGTATGCGCGGTGCCGAAGTAGTGTCCGCCCGGAGCTACGTCCGCGATCGCCTGTAACGCCAGTGTTTCGTCGTTGACCTCGATCGGACGCAGGAACTGTGAGAACCCCTGCATGATCTCCGCGTCGATGATGAACTTCTCGAACGATGCCGACAGCCCGCCTTCGAGCCAGCCGAGCCCGTGGTGGATCAGATTGGCGTGGCCCATGACCGCCGTCCAGCTCGACATCATGGACTCGTACACGGCCTGCGCGTCGGGCGCATTGGAGGCGTTCACGTTGGAGGAGCGGTAGGGCAGGTTGTAGCGGCGCGCCAGCTGCCCGCCGACCAGCGTGGCCTTGGCATTCTCCGGCGTGCCGAAGGCCGGCGCGCCCGTTTTCATGTCCACGTTCGAGGTAAAGCCGCCGTACATCACCGGCGTGCCCGGATTCACCAGTTGCAGGAACGCGATGCCGGCCAGCGCCTCGGCGTTCTGCTGTACCAGGGCGCCGGCGATGGTAACCGGCGCCATGGCGCCTGCCAGCGTGAACGGGGTCACCGTGACGACCTGGTTGCGGCTGCCCATCTCGATCATCCCCCACAGCATCGACGCATCGAACTGGCGGGGCGAGTTGGCGTTGACATTGGTAAACAGGCTGGGCTCGCCCAGGAGCTGCTCCTCCGGGATGCCGCGCCCGATGCGCGCCATCTCGATCGCATCGAGAATTCGATCGCGTCCCAGCGAGTAACCGGAGAACACCTTGTCCGTCAGCTGAATCTTGGCGCGCGTCGATTGCAGGTGGCGGACGGCGGGGTCGATATCGATCGGTTCCACCGGATGGCCGACCGACAGATGCGCGATGTTGAGTGTCTGGGTGAGCTTTAGGAAGTCGCAGTAATCGGCGAAAGTGCCGGTGCGCCGACCGCGCTCGATGTCGGTCGCGTTGGGCGGACTACTGACCGACGAGATGTTGATGCGGTTTGCGCCGAACAACAGATGGTGCGCGGGATTGCGGGCGTGCAGGGTGAACTGCGCCGGGGCGTGGGCAATGGATTCCGTCACCAGGGCCCGGTCGAAGCGGACCAGCGGGCCGTCGCTCTGCACCTCCGCGCCGGCCCGTTTCAGGACCTCGCGCGCCTCCGGGAGCAGGAAGTTGATGCCGAGCGTCTCCAGCACCTGGAGGGATGCCAGGTGAATCGCTTCCAGCTCATCGGCGGAAAGCAGGTCGATCGGCGGATAAGGGTTCTCGAGCGGCTGGAACGGCAGCTGCTCGAATCCCGCGGCCCCACCGGTGCGCTTGGGTCGCCGGCGTGACTGCTTGGGAGTGCGGCTCAAAGGGCTCGTTGCTGTACGTGCACTGCGCCAGTAAACCGCGCGGCGACCGACCGAGTTGTTGTCTAAACGACATCACTTGTCGTATGTTCGCGGTCCCTCTCCGGATTTCGCACAACGGTGGAGCCGGTGCCGCGTCGCGTTGGGTTTCTGTTGCTGCCGCAGTTCTCCATGCTGTCCTTCACCACGGCGCTGGAGCCGATGCGCGCGGCCAACCGGCTGTGGGGGCGCACCTTGTATGCCTGGCGCCTGTATGCCCCGAAAGCCGAGCCGGTGAGTGCGAGCAACGGGCTGACGCTGCTGCCGGACGCTCCCCTGGGCAATGACCGCTGGGCGGACCTGTTGTTCGTTTGTGGCGGACTGGACGTGCATCGTCACTGCGGCAGCGACACGCTGCGCTGGCTCAACCGGCAGGCCGGCCGCGGCATTCCGGTCGGCGGCATTGCCGCGGGCCCGTACGTGCTGGCACAGGCCGGACTGCTGCGCGGCTACCGCTGCACCATTCACTGGGAGAATCTGCCCGGGTTTGCCGAGCGTTTCCCCGCGATCGACGTGACCGAAAACGTGTTCGAGATCGACCGTGGACGCTATACCTGCTCCGGGGGCACTGCGGCCCTCGACATGCTCTGCTATCTCATTGCTGAGGAGCACGGGCGCGAGCTTGCCGCCGCCGTGTCGGCACAGTTCATCCACGACCGGCTGCGTACGCCGGGCGATCAGCAGCGCCAGGCCTTTGAACTCGAGTTGATGCGTAAATCGCCCAAGCTGGCGAGCGCCATCCGCGTCATGGCCTCCAATGTGGAGCACCCGCTGACCGCCGGCGAGATTGCCGCGCGCGTGGGCGTTTCAGTGCGGCATCTGGAACGCCTGTTTCGCAAGCACGAGCAGCACACGCCGCAGCGCTATTATCTGGGCCTGCGCCTGCAGCATGCGCGGCGGCTGCTGTGGCAGACGGGGTTGCCGGTGATGAGCGTCGCGCTGGCGGCCGGCTTCCGATCGCAGTCACACTTCACCAAGTGCTACCGCGAGCAGTTCGAAATCACGCCGCAGCGCGAGCGCCTGGCCAGCCTGGAGTAGGGCAGGGCGCCTTCGCTCAGCGCAGGTGACGGTCGCGGAAGGCCTTTGCCAGTGCCGGATTGAGCGTCCTGCCGGTAAACGCCTCGTAGTAAGCTTCCAGCGAGCCGATCCGTTCCACCAGCGTTTCCTCGAGCGGCATCGCGTAATACCCCACGTGCGTGTAGTAGAGAATGCGCGCCCGCACCAGCGACAGCTTTTTCGAGAACCCGTTGCGCTCGAACAGCGCGGCGATGGCCGACACGCGTTCCTCGTCGGCGGTTTCCACGGCGCGACGTACTTTGCGCGAACGCCGGCCCCAGTCCCGCACCGCTGAGTCGAGCTTGCGGTCGAACAGATCGACATGCAGCCACACGGCGAGCAGGTTCAGCAGCCCGTCAGCGAGCAGCTGGCCGTCGTGCATGGCGGCGACCAGCGCAGCGGTGTTCTTGGCCCGCCAGTGTTCGAGCAGCGCATCCAGCAGCGCATCGCGGTTGTCGAAGTGCCAGTAGAAACTGCCGCGGCTGACGCCCAGCGACTCGGCCAGCAGGGTGATGCGCAGCGCGTCCGCTCCACGGCTGACCAGCATCCTGAGCGCCTCGTTGATCCAGTCGTAGGGCTGAAGCGGCCGGCCGACGCCGGCGTCCCTGTCTGCCCGCGTCCAGGCGCGGGCGCCGTGTTTGATGACCATACAGTAGTGCTTGTTTCCAAACAGTACTGTATGTTAACGCTGTCCGGCACGGCGGTGCAACGGCGTCTCGATCCGGCGCTGGTAGAGCACGTGATCGTCGGGCGCCGTCGAAGGTCAAGCTGCATGCGCGCAATTCTGACCACGACGTCGAGATCGGGAAGGACTGCGTATGCTTCGCGCCGGTGGTTGGACACCCCCCCCGGGCACTGCACGGATCTGGAACGCGGACGACGGGCCGGCACGCTCGATCGATTACCGCGACTTCATGCGCCTGATCCGGCGCGCCGCCGAGGGTGGTGCCGATATCGGTTGACTCGCCGGATCTGCGCAATACCCTGACCCGCATGCATTACCGCTCCGCCGTCCTGTCGCGGGCTGCCATTGCGTTTGTGATCATCGCGACTGCAGTGCAGGCGGGCTGTGTGCACGTCGTCGGGCCGACGCACAGCGAGCTCGCCAAGGCCGCGCTCCCGCCGTTGATCCCGGCCCGCGAATTTTTCGCCAACGCGGCCGAGCGCTGGGGCTACAGGGTGTCCCCCGACGGCGAAAAGCTCGTTTGGATCGCCACACACCGTGGCAAGCCCATGATCCACTTCCGACACCTGCCGGATGGCCCGGTGCAGCGCATTCCGGCGGACAAGCCAGTCTACGGCGTGCGCTGGGCACGTGACAGCCGGCGCCTGGTGGTGTTCCAGGACGTTACCGGTGAGGAGAACTACCACGTTGTGGTGGCCGATACGCACACACCACGGCAGCCGCCCCGGGACCTGACGCCGTTCCCCGGTGTCACAGTGTGGCGGCATCAGATTCTGCGCGACGATCCCGCGCACATCCTGATTCGCATGAACCGCCGCGAGCGCTCGCTCATGGACCTCCACCGCCTCAACATCGTGACCGGCGAGCTGGTATTGGTGGCGGAGAATCCGGGCGCCGTCGTCAACTGGCTCACTGACCGCAGCGGCCGGATTATCGCGCGCATCAGGCGTCTCCCCGGCGGGGACTGGCTGCTGGAACGGCCCGCGCAGGCGTCCGGCCGCTGGCGCACGCTGATACCCGGCGACCGCGACGACCGATTCGAGGCCTGGTGGCATCCGCCCGGTGACGCGTTTCTGTGGGCGGTGTCGAACCGTGGCCGCGATAAGACGGCGGTGGTTCGCTTCGACCTCGCGACCGGCATCGAGGAGGTGGTCTTCGCCTACCCCGAGGTCGACGTCGAGGGCATCTGGGTCGATGAAGCGGGCTACCGGTTAATCAATGCCTGGGGGCGGCCCGACTATCTGGACGTAGTCTACTTCGACCGGCCGCTGGGTGACGATCTGCGCCGCTTTCAGCCGCGCGAGCCGGCAAACAGCTTCGCCAGCAGCGCGGACGACAGCCTGCAGATGATGACCGTGCGGGTCGAGCGGGAAGTCACCGGGGTCAGCCATTACCTGCTGGACCGCCGCACGCGCGAAACGACCCTGCTGGCCGAATCGCCGATCGCCCGCTATCGGGAAAGCCTGTCGGTGTCCAGGCCGATCGTGTACACGGCGCGCGACGGATTGCGCATTCACGGGTACCTGACGGTGCCGCGCGGCACCGGCGGTGCCAACCTGCCCCTGGTGCTGAACGTGCACGGCGGGCCCTGGTACCGCGACCGCTGGGGCTACCGCGCCACGGATCAGTTTCTCGCCAACCGCGGCTACGCCGTCCTCAGCGTCAACTACCGCGGCTCGACCGGGTACGGGCGCGCTTTCGAGCAGGCCTCGAGACGCGAG
>JAHELT010000056.1 GCA_024644045.1 Chromatiales bacterium
CATGTCGGAGCAGAAGACGTAGTCCCAGCTCTCGCCCAGCGAAGCGCGGCGCTGATCTTCGCCGACTGCGGCCTCGTGGTGCAGCCGGATGCCGGCCAGCTCGCCCAGATCGCGATCGCCTCGGCGGACAGTGCCAGGTCGATGCTCGGGCTCGATCCGCGCATCGCGATGCTTTCGTTCTCCACCAAAGGCAGCGCCGAGCACGCGTTGGTCGACAAGGTTGTGCGGGCGGTGGCGCTGGTAAAGCAGGAACGGCCGGAGCTGGCCGTCGACGGCGAGCTGCAGCTCGATGCAGCGCTGGTGCCGGAGATCAGTGCACGCAAGACGCCGGAGTCGGAGGTTGCGGGCCGCGCCAACGTGCTGATCTTCCCCGACCTGCAGTCCGGCAACATCGGCTACAAGATGGCGGAGCGACTCGGCGGCACCACAGCGATCGGGCCAATCCTGCAGGGACTCGCAAAGCCGGCCAACGACCTGTCGCGGGGCTGCAGCGTAAATGACATCGTCGGCGCGACGATCGTTACCGCCGTTCAGTCCCAGCACGCGCTCGACTGACGCCTGCAAGAGACACAGGCGATGAGGTGCCCGGCTACTGAGCGCCAACCGGTGCGGCGCAGCTACTGCCCCTTGATCCGCGATTCGCGATAGATAATGTAGATACCGCTCGCGAAAATGATACTGCCGCCGATCCAGGCCAGCAGGTCCAGGCGGTCGGCGAAGAATACCGAGCCGATGACGGTTGTCCAGATCAGACGACTGAAGTCCACGCTCATCACGGCGGTCGTGTCCGCGAGTTTCAGTGCCCTCACCATGGTAAGGTGACCGCAGGTTCCAGCGATGCCGATGATCGCGAGCCAGGCCAGCTGCCCGGCGCTCGGCCAGGTCCAGACGAGCAGCGCGGGCACCAGGGACAGCACCGCCAGCGTCCCGGACATCCACGTCACGATCGAGACGGTCGAGTCGGTCTTGGACAGCTGCTTGACGATGACGACGTTGAAGCCCCACAGCATCGCCGAGGCAACGATGTACAGGGTGCCGGGGTCGAAGCTCTCTATACCGGGACGCAGCACCACCAGAACACCGATGATGCCAGCCACCACCGCGGTCCAGCGCCGTGCGTGCATTCTCTCTCTGAGCAGCACCACGGCGCCCAGCGAGGCGAAGATGGCCGCCGAGAAGCTCAACGCCGTGGCGGTCGCAATGGGCACGATCGAGAGGCCGTAGAACCAGCCGAGCATGGCCATCAGTCCGGTGGTGCCGCGCAGCACCTGCAGCTTCGGCTGGCGGCTGGCCAGGCTCGCCAGCCCTACTTTGAAAAACAGCGGCATCACGGCAACGAAGCCGAACACGTTGCGGAAGAAGGCGATCTCGAAGGGGTGCATCTGACTGCCCAGATGCCGCACCATCGCATGCATGCCGGCGAGCAGCAGGGTGGACAGGATCATCCAGAGAATGCCGCGTACGGTCGGCGTGAGCGGGAGGTCGAGCACGGATGTTTCGTAGCGCCAAAACCGAGTACTCTCGCACAATCGAGATTCGCATAGCAAACACCCCAGCAGTGACAGCTCAGCCTGTCGCAGGCCGCAACCCGCACGCGGCGCAATGAACCGGCTGCGCAGGTTGCTGGACCTCGTGGCCCGCCGCGTGCTTTACGCCGGGGTCCGCAGCACGGTGCTCCCTGAATCCGCTGAAGCCCTGGGCATAAAGGCAGACGTACCGCTGTGCTTCGTGGCGGAATCACGCTCCTGGAGCAATCTGCTGGTGATGGAGGAGGAGTGCTCGCGTCTGGGGCTGCCGTCGCCCTTGAAGTCGCTGGGAGTGCGAGGCGGCGACTTCGCGCACTCGGTATATTGCGTCGAACCGCCGCCGAGCTGGCTGTTCTGGCGCGACAACAGCGCCCGGCGCTCTGCCATGCTCGACGCCATGCTGGCCACGTTGCGCGATGCGCCGGAGCAGGACGTGCAGCTGCTGCCGGTGTCGATCTTCTGGGGGCGCGCGCCGGCGCGCGAGAAACACTGGCTGAAAGTCCTGTTCGCCGACACCTGGAGCATCGCCGGCAGGACCCGCAAGCTGCTGACCATCCTCATTCACGGCCGGCACACGCTGGTCAACTTCAGCGAACCGCTGAGCTTGCGCGATCTGATCACGGGTCAGCCCGAGCCCGGCGCTGCGCACGATAAAGTTCGCGCCGAACTGGTCCACCGGCTGTCAGAGCAGCGTGCGGTCACGCTGGGGCCGGACCTGTCGCACCGTCGCACGCTGGTCAGGGACCTGCTCGCCAGCCCCAGCATGGATGCAGCAATCAGCCAGGAGGCGGAAGAGCACGGGGTGACCCGCGAAGCCGCGCAGGCGCGGGCGCGCAAGTATCTCTACGAGATCGTGGCGGCGTCCAGCGGGATCACTATCCAACTGCTGTTCCGGGCGCTGAGCTACTTCTGGAACCGGTTCTACGACGGCATCGAGGTGGCCAACGTGGAGGACGTTCAGCGCCTTGCGCGCGAGCACACGTTGATCTACGTGCCCTGCCATCGCAGCCACGTAGACTACCTGCTGCTTGCCTACGTGATTTACCAGCACGGTCTCGCGCTGCCCTCGATCGCGGCCGGCCGAAACCTGAATCTGCCGCTGGTCGGCGGGTTGCTCCGCCGTGGTGGTGCGTTCTTCATCCGCCGCAGCTTCCGCGGAAACCGGCTGTACTCGACCGCGCTGTTCGAGTACCTGCACATGCTGACCAGCCGCGGCGCGGCAATCGAGTACTTTGTCGAGGGCGGCCGAAGTAGAACAGGGCGTTCGCTCAGGGCCAAACCCGGGATGCTGGCTATGACGGTGCGCAGCTTCCTGCGTGCGCCGAACAAGCCGCTGGCATTCATACCGGTGTACATCGGCTACGAAAAGCTGATCGAAGGCCGCTCTTACCTGAGCGAGCTGCGCGGTAGGAAGAAGAAGCGTGAGACCCTCATCGGGACGCTGCGCTCGATCATGAACCTGCGCGGCCGCTTCGGACGCGTGTACGTCAATTTTGCGGAGCCGATATTCCTGCATCAGTCTCTGGACGTGCTGGCGCCGCAATGGCGCACGGAGCGCTACGACGATGCGCAGCGGCCGGAGTGGCTGCGTCCGGTGATCGCCGGGATCGGCACGCAGATCATGACGCACATCGGTGCCGCCGCCGCGCTCAATCCCATCAACCTGATCGCGCTGGTGCTGATGGCCACGCCCCGGCAATCGCTTGGCGATGCCGAACTCGGTGAGCAGCTGGATCTGTACACGCAGCTGTTGCGCAGCGGCGCTTACGGGGACCGCGTCCTCCTGCCGGCGGCGGGCACTGCGGAGAGCATCGCCTACGCCGAGCAGATGGCCATGCTCAAATCGCGCGAGCATCCACTCGGCACGATACGATACTTCGACGCCGATCGTGCCGTCCTCATGACCTACTACCGTAACAACGTGCTCCACCTGTTCGCGCTGCCTTCGATGATCGCGTGCTGTTTCGTCAACGTGCGGGTCATGTCGCGGGAGAAAGTGGCGAGGCTCGTCGCGCTCGCCTATCCGTTTTTGTATCGGGAACTGTTTCTGCGCTGGCCGGCCGACGAGGTCGGCGCTGCGATCGACGCCACAATCGGGCACATGGTCGAAGCGGGATTACTGATTGAGCGCAAGCAGCACATGCTGCGGCGCCCGGGCCCCGGAACGGCACTGGCGCAGCAGCTCGCGCTGCTCGCGCGGGTCGTGCAGCCGCTGCTGGAGCGCTACTACATGATCGTCGCCGTGCTCCAGCGGCATCCTGCGGAGCGCCTGGCCAGAGAGGCGCTGGAGGAACACTGCTTCCTGCTCACCCAGCGGCTGGCTTTCCTGTACGAGCTGGAAACCCCGGACTTCTACGATCGCTCGCTGTTCGACAATTTCGTCGAGATGCTGATCGACTGCGGTTTCGTGACCGTCGATGAGGAGCAGCGTCTGACGCTCGAGCTGCCGCTGCGCGAGATCGACGAGGACGTCCGGTTGCTGCTCAGCAGCCAGGTTCGCCACACCATACTGACGATGGCGAGGAGCACGCAGATCTAGTCGACGAGCCTCGCCGACCGCTCGGTGCATTGGTCGGGTAGATCTCGCGACCCACTGCGTACCGGCGGTTCGGGATTGACATATATCAATGTTCAATAGACTCGGTTACGCCATCCTCACCGTCTGACTCGCTCAATGCCTATTGACTCCGCAGCGGTCGATGCGTGGTCGATTGACAGTGCGCGCTGGTTCATAAACTGCTCGTCAGGTGCTGTACGGCATGGTTCACGCTGAGATTCTGTTGACCCTGGGCAGTCTGTTCCTCGTCGGGCTGCTGGCGGACGTAGCGGGACGACACAGTCCGCTGCCGCGCGTGACCCTGCTGCTGGTCGCTGGATTTGTGATCGGTCCGTCAGTGCTCGGCTGGCTGCCCGACATGACCAATCAGTGGTTTCCGTTATTGACCGACATCGCGCTGGCGATGATCGGATTTCTGCTCGGTGGGCGCTTCACGCGGCAAAATCTTGCCAGGCTCGGGCGGTCGGTGCTGGCGATATCATCAGCGGTCGTGATCGGCACGGTGTTGATCATGGCCAGCGTGTTGATCGTATTCGGCGTGGCGCCGCCGCTCGCACTGCTGCTCGGTGGCATCGCGACGGCGACCGCGCCCGCCGCCACCGTGGATGTGGTGCGCGAGATCGATGCGCAGGGTCCGTTCACGGATACGTTGCTTGGGATCGTCGCCATCGATGATGCCTGGGGCCTGATTTTGTTCAGCCTGCTCCTCGCTTTCGCTCAGGCCCTGTATGGACACGGGGGTGCCCTGGGCTCGCTGCTGTTCGGTCTGCAGGACGTGTTGGGCGCCGTTGTGCTCGGTGCGCTGGCGGGGGTCCCGCTCGCTTATCTGACCGGGCGTATCCGCCCGGGAGAGCCCACCCAGGCTGAGGCCCTGGGTGCGGTGCTGGTAGTGGCGGGTCTGGCGCAGCTGCTCCATGTCTCCTCGATTCTGACCGCGATCGTGTTGGGGACCGTGGTGGCGAACCTGGCCAAGCACCACGAGCGGCCGTTCCATGCTATCGAGGGCATCGAATGGCCGTTTCTGATCCTGTTCTTTCTGCTCGCCGGCGCCTCGCTGCAGGTCGAGGGGCTCGCCGAGACAGGCGTCCTGGCCGCGGGTTACATCGTTTTGCGTGTGATAGGGCGTGTGCTGGGTACCGGCGTTGGCGGGTGGCTCGCCGGAACGCCGGTTGCGATGCGTCGCTGGATGGGCGTGGCCCTGCTTCCGCAAGCCGGAATTGCTCTGGGCATGGCACTACTGGCCGCGCAACGGTTCCCGGAGCTGCGCGATACGATCGTGCCAGTCGTTCTCGTTTCGACCGTTGTGTTCGAGCTGCTCGGCCCGGTCGCCACGCGCCGCGCCCTGGTGCGGATGGGCGAAGCAGGCGACGTCCGCGATACCGGCGCTTAGCCGGCAGCGGCGCCGCACGAGCTCAGTTACACGGAAACGAGCTTTTCAGCGTTTGCAGCAGTGCGTCCGCGGCCGGCATCGCTCGCCGCGTGGTGTAGTCGGCGTGGATCCAGCGCATGTACGCCCAGCGTACTTCATCCGCCGTGTTGACGTTCGGTGGGCAGACCCCGGTCTGGGCGCCCAACGCCCCTACTTCCATCATGGCATCGACGAATCCCAGGATGTACTGCTCGCACTCGGTTTCTGCGGCCTCGCCCCAGCGGGCGTCGTTGTCGGCTTCCTGGCACGGCGACAAGAGTTCCGCGGCGGTGTAGCCGGAGCCGGTGAACGATTCCGCATACGCTGCGGCGCCGAATGTCAAACCCAGCGACGCGAGTATTGCGCCAAGCACTCTGCTCATCTGACTTCCCCTGCTCATTGGCTCTGCTGCTTCGCTTTCTTGTCCGCCAGCGAGTGCAGCGCCTGGTCCATCACGCCCTGGTGTTGTTCGTTGTTGACGAACGCGGGCGAGTTGACCTTTGCCCACAGATCTTCGTCCGCCATGTTCTGGTGACAGCCCATGCACAGCCCGGTACGCTCCATCTTCGAGCGTTGCTCGGCGGTCAGCGGCCCCGTCAGCGGCCAGTGCGAGCCGATCGTTACCAGCTCTTCGCCCTCGCGGGTGACGATCTGGCTGAGATCATGAGTGAGCTTTCGTACGGGCTGGCTCTGCACTTGCGTCTGTCCCGGAATAATGTCACCGGACGCGGTCTCCAGGTCGACCGTGAAACCGGCGTTGTAGCCCTGTAGGAATCGACCTCCCGAAATACCGTAGCCGAGCGCCTTCGGGTTGTTGTGACAACTCTCGCAACTGCGAGCCTGACGCCCCGCCGTGTGCGGCTGCACCGCGGCATGATCCAGTCCCTTCTTGCCGTCGGGCGCCGTCCAGATCTCGTTGTGTACAACCGTGTTGCCATCCTTGTCGATCACCGTCGTGATGACCTGGCAACCGGGCATCAGCGGGCTGACGCGGCCTTCGCCGTTAATACCGAGGGTCGGCTCCTCCCAGCGCAGGTACGAGCGTGTCTCGGACACTTTACCCGGCCCGGTCAGTCCGTTGGTACCCAGCGGATTGTCAGCGGTAAGGCCGTTCGGCTCGCGCGCGTTCGCCGAGGTGATCCAATCGACGTCGGTCTTACCCTCCGAGTAATCGACCGTAATGTGGCAGCCGTAGCATTGAGGCGCCCAGTCGGCGTGGCAGGCGTAGCACTCCATGTTCTCAATGTGCGCGCCGACCGAGCCCATTGCCACCTTGGCGTTCTGGCTCTTCCAGGTGCCGTCGCGCGCGATGTTCTTTAGCACCGGTACCTCGAAATCGACCCCCGACGCCGAGTGCACGAACACCTTGGAACCCTTCTTCACCACGTTGCCGTAGGGATTGCCGCGGGCGGTCAGCAGATAGCCGTCTTCCGGCGGATACATCTGCGCGAACACCTGCTCGGGCAGCAGGTTGTCGGAAAGCCCGCGCGGTGTATCGCCGATGTCCTGGTCATGTTCTTCGCCGTAGCCCAGCGGCAGCTCCCAGGGCGCCTTGGTGACCGTGCCGTGGCAGTCCTCGCATTCGATCTCGACCTGGGCGAGCGTGGTCCCGAACAGGTTGCCGTCGCCATGCATGTCGACGCTGGTGTGGCAGTCCTGGCACAGCATGCCGCCTTGCGGATTGCCCGGGCGCGACTGCACCTGGTGGTGCAGATCGTCCTTGATGAACACGTAGTTCTTGGTGTGCAGCTTTGGCTGCTTGCCACCGGTCGAGCTGTACGGTGAGCCGTAAGGGAATTCCATGATGCCCTGGTAGCTCACACCGATGCGCTTCCCGCGATTGTGGCACGAGTTACAAGTCTCGGACGGTATGCCGGTGTACTCGACGTCACCGACCTTCACCTTCGATTTGCGCGACCCCTGCATGCGGTGCACGAGCAGCTTGCCCGGCTGGTCTTTGGCGATCGTCGGATCGCCACCCTCGTAGAAGCCCTCATTGGAGTAGGGCACGTGGCAGGACGAGCAGCCCGCCCCGCGGTAATCGCCGCGCTTCTCGCGCCCGGTGACGCCGACGTGGCAGCGTTGGCACTGCTGACGTGAATAGGTGATTCCCGCGAGGTTGGGGTGCTGGGGTATCTGTTCGACGTCGACGTCCGGAATCTGCTGCATGTGCGCCGGCATCTGGTCCGGGTGCGCAGCGACGAAAGCGAGCATGTAATCTTTGTAGGCCTGGGTGCCGACGATCGGCGTGGGTCCATCCTCGTCCGCCAGGTCATAGTTGCCCCAGACGACTTTCATCCCTTCCTGCACGCCCCATGACCAGAGATTGCCCTGAATCTTGCCGGCCTCGGTGTTCATCAGCGATTTTATGAGGCGCTCGGCATAGCCCGCATGGCACTGCCCGCACGACTTGTCGGCGATCCACACGGCACCGGGATCGGGGTAGAACATATCCGGACCGCCGGCCTTGGCCAGCTGGCCGGGGCTTCCGCTATGGGCGGCGTCCTTGTCGGCAGCGGCCGGATTGCCCCCGTGGCACGTGACGCAACCGGCCGGATCGCCGTTGACGGTACCCATGGCGACGATTGCCTGGTGCATGGCGCCGTCGACGAACTGCTCGATGCCGTTGTGGCAGCTCAGACAACCACTCTGTTGAGCCGATACCTGACCGGCCCAGAGCGCGGCAATGCTGACAAGGACTCCGGCGATGGACTTCATGGAACCTCCCCCCTTTGGCCGCGGTTCAGCGGCGCATGGTTCGTTGTTGGCCAGCCAGCGGTACCCGCGCGGCAGCATGTTGGTTACCGCAAGATAACCAACTGTGTAACCCATCACCCTGACATTTGTCAGAAATCGACTGGCCGGCCGGCCGTGACCGGGAATTGATCTGCATCAGGCCGGCAGGCGGCCTGGGGCCACATACTCAGTTCGGAATGGACAATACGAAACGCGGAAACGGACGTGAGCCGACTCAGCGTCGTTGCCCGTCCGCGGTCAATCTGTGCTCCCTGCTCCCTGAGACCGCCTCGATAGCCTGTTCGACCCAGCATCTGGCGCGTCGCGAGCGACTCGCACTGGGTGCATCCGACGGGATTTGTGTGCGCACCGTGTTGAGCGGCGTCGCCTCGCTGTGCGCCGGTCTGCCGGACGGTCGGCGGCAGATCCTGTGTCTGGCGACGCCGGGGCAGGTCATCTACCCGCACGGCCTCGAGGGCCGCGAGGTATGGGTGGAAGCGCTTGTTCCCACCTGCCTCTGCGAACTGCCCGTCGTCGCGTCGAACGCTGGTGCCGGGCCGCACGCCGATTTGCTGTTACGCGCCAGCCACGAGTTTCTGGCTGTCACCGTCGAGCACCTGCTGGAGCTGGGGCGGCTGGACGGCACCGAGCGCGTGACCGCCTTTCTGCTCGACATGGCGCGCCGTCTCGGCAGGCGCGAAGGCAGGGCCGTGCATGTGCAACTGCCGCTCAACCGGGAAGATATCGCCGACTACCTGGGCTTGAAGGCCGAGACCGTGAGCCGGATTCTGGGCCGTATAAAGCGCAGCGGATTGGTGGTGTTCCTATCGCCGACCGAGTTCGAAGTGCCCGATCTCGACAACCTGGCCGCGCGTTCGCCAATCGGCGGCCGCTACAGCAGCCCTCACCTGGTGAATTGAATAGCGGCGCGGCCGCGCCGGCTCGAGACGCTGCGTCGGCGAGCGCCGATGAGCACACATATCGACGTTACCCCGCGTCTGCGCGACGCTGGTCTTCGCGACTGTCGATGTGCTGCGCGGGAAGGGGAAGGACGCTAGCCACCGAGCAGATCGACAATCGAACCATCGGTATGCAGGCGATTGATTGCCTGGGCCAGGAAAGGCGCGCAGGTCAACACGTGCAGCCGTTCCATCGATCCTGCCGCTCGTTCGTGGTTGACGCTGTCGGTTACTACGAGCTGGTCTATTGGCGCAACCTGCAGCGTTTCGTAGGCGTTGCGGCTGAACAATGCATGCGTGGCAACAGCGTACACGGCGCTGGCGCCCCCCGCCCGGCAGGCATCCGCCGCTTTGGCGAGCGTGGTGCCGCTGCTGATAAGGTCGTCGATCAGGATTGCCGTGCGCCCCTGCACGTCCCCGACGAGTGCTTTGCCGCTGATTACACCTGCGCTGCGGTATTTCTCCACAAAAGCCATAGTAGGAGGTTCAGCGTCGGGGTTTATTGCGGCGAGTGCCAGGCGAAATGCCTCCGCACGCTTTATGCCGCCTACGTCGGGGGATACGACGGCGACCCGATCGCGTGCAGCGAGGCGCCTGCGAATGTAGTCGGCAAACAGCGTCGTGCCTTCGAGGTGTTCGGTGAGGCAGCGAAAGGCGTTCTGATACGCCGCCAGGTTGTGTACATCCAGCGTGACCACCCGATTGGTTCCCACCGCCTCGAGCAGTGCCGCCAGGTAGCGGATCGTTACGGGATCGCGTGGTTTTGTCTTGCGGTCTTTGCGTGCATAACAGAGATAGGGCGATACAGCGGTGATGCGTTCGGCGCCGGCATCGCGCAGCGCACCGAGGAAGAACAGTAAGCGACAGAGTTTGTCGTTGACGCTTTTCCTGGCGTCGCTGTATAAGGATTGTATGACATACAAATCGTTTCCGCGCACGCTGCACAAGGGACGGATTTTTTGCTCGCCGTCTTCAAACTCCCGTTCTTCATGAGGCGAAAGCTCCGCGTCAAGATCGGAACAGACCCGCGCCGCGAATTCAGCGCTTTCGCTCAGAGCGAATATTTGTAGATTTCTACCTGTCACTGGCCGCAAGTCTCGGGAAGTGGCATTCGCCAGATTGTCGTGCGGCGGCTAACGCGTTGCCTTGATACACGTCAATCTGCGAATGCGTCGCTGGCCCCGCTCCGATCTCGGCTGCACGCGATCTGGAACGGTATGTCTACGGCCTTCAATCCATCGTCCGACGGTCCACTTCCCTCGCCAGGCGCCGTAACGCATCGTGGATGTGCACTGGGTAGCTGTAGCGTTCGTCGAGACTCGCCGCTGCCGGGGGCAGCCGCAGCAATTCCGCGGCCGCATGCTCGCGAATTCGCGCGAGTTCCGGCAAAGCGGCCAGGCGTCGACCGTCGCGCATCACCGGTTTCAACAACGGACAGCCGTCGCCCTGGCGGTCTGCCAGCGCCAACTCGTCGCGTTGTATCGTGCCGTCGTCCGCGCTGTATCGAAAGACCTGCTTGCGTCCCGGCCAGGTCGATTTACCGGTGGAGCGCTTGCGCCGTGCCTGGCCTGCATACTCCTGAAGCTTGTAGACGCAATCCAGGTACGGCGCATCGGCCGACACGTCCAGGTGTGTGCCGATGCCGAAGCCGTCGATGGGCGCCCCTCGTTGCAGCAGCGCTTTTATCCGATACTCGTCGATATTCCCGCTGGCAAAGATTTTGATGTGGGCCAAGCCGTTCTCGTCGAACAGGCGGCGCACCGCTTCCGAAAGGTCGGCGAGGTCCCCGCTGTCCAGTCGTACGGCTTTGACTTGAATGCCGCGCCGCGCGAGTTCGTGCGCGACGGGAATGACCTTCTCGGCGCCGCGCAGCGTGTCGTAAGTATCGATCAGCAGGACGACATTGTCGGGATGACTTTCTGCGAAGTCATGAAAGGCAGCTTCTTCCGAGACGTGAGCCTGCACGAAGGAGTGCGCCATGGTTCCGAACAGTGGTATGGCATAGCGCTTTCCGGCGAACACCGTAGCCGTGCCATCGAAACCGGCCAGATAGCTCGCGCGTGCAGCGGCAACGGCTGCTTCTGCGCCATGCGCGCGGCGCATACCGAAATCGACCAGCAGATGATTCGGCGCCGCCAGCACGCAGCGAGCCGCCTTGGAGGCGATGAGGGTCTGCAGATGGAGGAGGTTGACCACTCTGCTCTCAACGAGCTGTGCCTCCGCGATCGGTGCCGTCACGCGCAAAATAGGCTCGTCGGCGAAAAATACTGTACCTTCGGGCATCGCATCGAGATCGCCGGTAAAGCGGAAGTCGGCAAGCGAATCGATGAAGGCGCGACTCAGATGCCCATCGCGCGCCAGCCACTCCAGCTCGTCGGGCGTGAAACACAGCTGTTCCAGATAATCAACCGCCTGTTCCAGGCCCGCAGCGACGAGAAAATTGCGCTGCGGTGGCAGCTTGCGAACGAAGAACTCGAACACGGCGGTAGCCGACATACGATGGTCCGAGTAAGCCTGCAGCATGGTCAGTTCGTAGAGATCGGTGAGTAGAATGTTGTTGTTCACTGGCGCTCGCTTTACCCACTGGGACCGACAATTGCTGCGGCTGGGCTGAACCCCGCTGTGCCCCGCGCTAGCTGGCTACGCGCAGAGCGCTCGTAGCATACGCGTGCGCGTAGCGAAGATAAACGCTGGCGATGGACAACCAGTGTGTTCTTCTGGCGGCGGGGCAATCCACCAGGTGCCCGACTGCGAGCTTCGCTCTCAGCAAGGCGCGGCATCCTTTGTAGAAATCAATCAGTGATGCGGGCGGTTCATCCTTGCTGAGTTGTCGGTAGTGCCGCAGAATCGGCGCCTCGACCCAGCCACCGGCCACTATTTCACATTCCAGGGTCAGAAATGCGAGCTCATCGACGATGTCCAGGACGCGCAACGCACGTGAAAACTGCAGGCAGTCGATTACGACCGGCGGCTCACTCAGGCAAACGTGCTCGGGACGCAGGTCGCCGTGAAGCTCCTTCACGCACCCATCGGCGAGCCGTTGTGAAAACACCGTGGATTGAGAGCGCAGATAACCGTTGAGTCTGCATTCCAGGTCTTCGATGTCGGTCCGGACTGGCTGTGCGCTGCACCGCAGGTAGGCGGCATTGTCGGCGATAGAGTCTGCGAGTTGGTTGAGATAAGCATTCGCGGACATCGATTCGGAAGGTTGCTCCACCCAGAACCGCGCGAGTAACTCCCCCACTGCGTCGATTCGCGCAGGCTCGACCCGCCCGTCACGCAACGCGCGGTCGAGCATCAGCTGCGGCGGCAACCGGCGCATCTTGACCAGCCAGTCGATCGCGGTCCCTGATCCATCCAGACTCAACGAATCAGAGCTTCCCATGCTGAGCGGCACGACCCCAAGGTATACGTCGTGCGCCAGTCGCCGGTTCAACGTCACTTCGTTGCAGGCGTCCGCGTAGCGTGCGCTCACAGTGGTGTAGTCGAACCATGCAGTGCGCACCGGTTTCTTCAGCTTGTAGGCAAACTGTCGCGACACGAACACCCACGCGTAATGGGTTTCGATACAGGTTACCCGGTGTGGATTGTCGGGGTAACTCCCCGCGCGTCTCAGGAAGGCGAGTTTGGCAGCGGTCGTTACTGCTGCAGATTCTTGCGACGAGGAGGAAATTCTGGCCACGCGAATCAAGACTAACAGCTTATTGACCAGAATCAATGCTGGTAAGGTTGAATACCCGCGCAATCCATCGCGATACGCGCGTGGCGTTGAACGGACAAGTCGCTAAGAGCGCCATCCGCAATCAGGAAGTACGCGTCGAGCCAAGAGCTTCGGTCCGTTGTCAGGGAGGAGCCGGACGTGCAGCCCCAGGCAGTCAACGGGTAAGCAGCACGGGAATTCGCAGGGTATCCAGCAGACTGGCGAGATCTTCTCGCCGCACAAGCGTATTGACGGCGTCTACGACCAGCATACCGCTGTTATGCCCGAGCAACGTGGAGGCGAGCAGGCGAGGGCGGGGTTCACAAACCCACTCCGTGTGCAGCAACACAGGGTGCGCGTCGAGTGTTTTACGCAGACGTTCGTCGTGCAATTCGAATGATCTCTGATCAGGGGCTTCGATCAGCGCTAGCAATCGACCTGAGCTGCGTGCGAAGTCGAGCGCCATCTCGAGCGCCGGGCCGGTGAGCGATGCGGTCAGCAGGCTTACGGGCTTGTCCGGCGCGAGTTCGCGCTCGAACACGAGTATTGATTTCTGGCAGTGGGAGACCAGTCTGGCGGCCAGCGAACCCAGCTCCGCACGACTTACCGGGGAGTGTCCAGCCCGGCGATCCACGAGCAGCAGGTCGGTCGGTGGACTCTCCGGCACCGCTTCCAGTGACGTTCTGGCGACACTCCAGGCGACATCCATTTCACGCGCAAAATTACCCAGGTGCTCGGTCATGTTGCCCATCAGGCGCTCCAGATCCGCGGCCAGTGCGCCAGGATCGGCGCGTCGACTGCGCGCCGACCCGATCAACACCTCCGTGGCGGTCGGTAATCCTGCGAACCGTTGCAAGTGTGCGCTCGTCACCAATAGTGCGGTGAGCTCAGCGTCAAGCTGCGCTGCGATACGCGTTGCAACGCGCAACGTAGCCTGATCCCGGAGCGCCGCATCCAACGCCAGAGTCACTCGTTTCACGCTCATGACCGCCCTGTCTCGTTGCCGGCTGCGAAAGTCCGCCTCTGGCGCGCGTACTTCGTGAGCCGGTCTGCGACACGGCCGTTCACGCTGTCGGCGGGATACATGCCGTCGCCGTCGGGTGTACCGGCAACGCATCCCGTGAGCAACTCCATAGCTTCGTCCACAGTGTCAATGGCATACAGGTGGAATCTGTCCTCACGCGCCGCATCCACGACGTCGTGACGCAGCATCAGGTGTTTCACGTTGGCCCGCGGGATGAGCGCGCCCTGATCGCCGGTCAAGCCGCGGCTCTCGCACAAATCGAAAAACGCTTCCACTTTCTCGTTCACGCCGCCGATCGCCTGAACCTTACCCAGCTGATTGACTGAGCCGGTGACCGCCAGCGCCTGTCTGATGGGCAGCTCGGCGAGCGCCGACAGCAATGCACAAAGCTCGGCGACCGACGCGCTGTCGCCGTCGACCAGGGCGTACGTCTGCTCGAACACCAGGCTGGCCAGGAGCGACAGCGGCTGCTCAGGAGCATAGCGGGCGCCCAGATAGGCCGACAGGATCAGCACGCCTTTGCTGTGAATCGATCCGCCGAGCTTCACTTCGCGCTGAATGTCGATCACCTCGCCTTTACCCATACGTACCGTCGCGGTAATGCGCGACGGCTGGCCGAAATCCAGCTCGCCGGCGCGTATAACGGAGAGGCCGTTGATCTGTCCTACCTGGGTTCCCTCAGTATCGATCAGCAGCGTTTCGCGGAGCATTGCTTCCTGCAAGCGTTTGCGCATTCGGCTCAATCGTTCGATTTGTTGCTCAACAGCCTTGCTCACGTGGTCACGGCTCACGACGCTAGCGCCATCTTCGCGAGCCCAGTGATCGGCTTCAGTCAACAGATCTGAGATCCGCCGAATGTTCAGCGCCATTTTGTAGGCGTCCTCGGTGAGTCGTGCGCTGTGTTCGATGACCTCCGCAATCGATCCACGGTCGAAGGGAAGAAGATCTTGCTTCGTTATGATCGAGGCAATGAACTTCGCATAAGCGGTCGCGTGTTCCGACGTGCGATCGATTCTGTCCTCGAACTCGGCTGCGACTTTGAACAGATCGTTGAACTCCGGATCGTGGGCACAGAGCAGATAGTAAAGCTGAGGTTCGCCGATCAGAATCATTTTTATACGCAGCGGAATCGGTGTCGGCTCCAGCGATTCGGTGCTGGTGAGGCCGAGCAGTTCGCCGATCGATTCTATGTCGATGCGTCCCGCTTTGAGCGCTCGTTTCAACGCGTACCACGCGTAGGGCTCGAGCAGCAGCTTGCGCGCTTCCACAATCAGATAGCCGCCGTTGCCACGATGCAGCGCGCCGGGTTTGACTTGTGTGAAATCGGTGATCAGCGTGCCCATCTGGGCAGTGTGCTCGATACGTCCGATCAGGTGCCGATAGCTCGGGTTGTCCAGGAACATCAGTGGCGCGCCTGCACCGGGTTCGTGCTCGACCATGACGTTGACCTGGTAGCGTTTGAAAAAAGGCGATGGCGGCTGCTGCAGGCCGAGCGGGTTGGTTTGGGGCGTGGAATGATCGCCGAATTCGATCAGGTGGGCGAGCACGTCGGTCTGCACGTGCGCGAGATACTCCAACACCGGTCCGCAATCGGCGTAACGTTCCCGCAACGCATCGATCGGCGCCTGAATTGCGTCGGTAGCGATTTCCCGGTTCAGTTCTTCGATCTGCTGCTGTTTTTGTTTCAAGCGTTCGGGCGCCTGTAGAAGCGCCTGTGAGAGGCGCTCTTTGAGCGCATCGGTTTTGGTTTGTATTCGTTGCTGCTCGTCCTGATCGAGCGTCTTGAACTCGTCCGGGCCCATGACCTCGCCGTCTTTGATCGGCGCGATTCCGAACCCGCCCGGCGTGTGCAGAACGGCCATGTCTCGTCGCTTCGCCTCCGCCTGGATCTGCGCGAACGCATCTTCCTGGCGCCGCGAGAACTGTTCCTCGATCTCGCCCAGGCGTGACCGGTAGACCTCGCTGGAGAAAGCTGCAGGAATCGCGCTGCGCAAGGTTGCGACGAGCGCTTCCATATCGGCGCGCAGCGGTTGCGCCGCTCCGGGCGGTAGTGCCAATGCGATGGGCTTTTGCGGATCGCCGAAGTTATTGATGTAGCACCAGTCATCGGGCGTCGCATCCGCCCTGGCACGCTGCGTCAACGCATCGCGGATCATCGAATACTTGCCGGCGCCGGGTTCGCCCATCGCGTACAGGTTGTAGCCCTCGCGCTCGATACTGGCGGCAAACTCGACAGCGGCGAGCGCGTGCTCCTGGCCGAGCGCGTAGTCCAGCGGGGCTATCTCGGCGGTGGTCTCGAAACGCAACTGCCGTTCGTCGCATCGCGTCCTCAGGACGTCGGGTTCGAGTGCATGCATGGACATTTGTCTTGTGTGTGTGGTCTGGAATCACTGTAGAGCGTGTGTTCCAGCCCGTTCTTGATATCGATCAATCGTCGCCGGCACGTGCCTCGTAAGGTGTTCTACAAGATGGTAGCAGGTTGATTTTCTGACTGTTCTGCGGACGACTGCTGTATGCGTTTCATCAATCGTCACGAAGCCGGGCGTCAGCTGGGCGAACAGCTGCTCGCCGCCGGCGTGGAAGCATCGTGTGTGCTGGCGCTACCGCGCGGGGGTGTGCCGGTAGGCTACGAGGTGGCCAAGGCGCTGCACCTGCCGCTGGATGTCTGCGTGGTCAGAAAACTGGGGGTGCCCGGACAAGAGGAACTCGCTTTCGGCGCGATTGCATCCGGCGGTGTTCGCGTGCTCAGCGAGGCGCTGGTTCGAAAGATCGGTATCACAGCAGCCGAAATCGAGGCGGTCACGGCCCGCGAAACGCTGGAGCTGGAACGCCGTGAGCTGCGGTATCGGGGGCAACACACGTCGCGCGATATGCCCTACGATGCACCGATCCTGGTCGATGACGGTGTGGCGACCGGTGCGACGATGCGCGCCGCGGTGCTCGGACTCCGCGAGCGCGGCTGTGAGCAGATTATCATTGCCGTGCCTACGGCGCCTGTGGATACGCTGGCTGAATTACAGCGCTATGCCGATCGGGTCATCTGCCTCATGACGCCGGAGCCGTTCTTATCGGTGGGCGTGTGGTACGAGGATTTCGACCAGACCAGTGATGCGGAGGTGAGCCGGCTACTGGCACTCGCGGGCGACGGCGAGGAAGTGCCCCAACGGTGATCCATGATTACGAAGTGCCCGCAAGACCATAGCGCCTGGCGCAGCGCGCACGGTCCAGGTTCAACCTCCGGTCAGCGGGAAAACCCCAGGCGCTGACCTAACTCGGCGATATCGAGCTGCGCAAAATTCTTGTCGACCTCGCGTTGGACCACACGCCGCGTACCTTTGTCGAGTTGCTTGCGCAGCAGTCCTAGAAACTGGGGGGCCGCGACCAGCACGACGCCGTTGGACGGTTCCTCCGCATGCATGGCCTGCAGGGTTTCAGCGATGCGGCGTGCGAACGCCAATGCTTCAACGTGCTTGGGATCCGTCGGCTCGGCGAGTGCATGACGACCCCCGCCTTTGCTGTCGTAGGTGCGTCCCGGTGAGTCGGCGCCGAGTTCGCGAGCCGGCAGCCGCCCTTCCGGGTGCACCATATCGGCGAGTTCCTGCAGGGGACCGTGCGGCGCCAAGGCAACGAATATCCGGGCGCGCGTTGCGTCGGCCACGACAACGTAGTTCTGTTTCATCGCAAACACCCGCGGCTTTATAAGCTTCCAGTATACGCAATAGATTACACACCGGTGTTGATACCAATCAATTCCTCGGCATGCGCAGCCACCCTGGGACAGTGACGCTCCTCAATGGCTGGTTCCGGCCGAGCGCGTGATCTTGTTGTACACGTTGTATTTACCGACCGGCTTGTTCATCGGGATCCGTTTGACTTCCTGCAACGTGCTGCTGTCGTAGACCACCACCGCACCGTCCGTATCCCACACGCTCAACAGCGCGTACTTGCCGTCGCGCGTGAACTCGACGTGGGCGGCGGTTTTGCCCGCGGCCGGGCGCAAAGTCTTGACGATCTCCAGGGACCGCTTGTCGATAACGTGCACCGCGTCGCGGTGCGGTCCGAAGAACACGTCGACCCAGGCGTAGGGTGAGTTCTCATGGCTGCGCATGAAAAACCCGGGGCCGAGAGTCTCGATGGTCTTGACCGTCTTCCAGGACCGCATGTCGATGATGCTGACCGCCGGCTCGGAGAGGTTGGGGGTGGCGAGCACGGTCGTCCCGTCGTGTTGCCAGCTGATACCCGAGCCCAGGTGCGGCAGCCCGGACAACTGCATGTCCGCGATCTTGCGCCCTACGTGCAGATTCACCACCTGGCCGTTCTTGCGGTTGCGGGCCGCGCCCAGGACGTGCTGGTAGCCGGGATCGAAGAAGAAATCATCGAGGAAATCGTCGAGGCGGATCCTGCGCACCGGGAACCGCCCGGCCTGCTCCGGCGGGCCTTCGTAGCGGTAGTCGTGGACCATGCCGTAGAAGGGCGGGTCGTCCATGTACGGGATCTCCCAGAGTTCTTTGAGGTCCTTGAGCGCAATGATGAAGCTTTGCCGCGGCCCTGCATCGTACACCGCGGATACGCGCGACGTATTGCCGAGCTCATCGGCCACCGGAATGATCCTGATCAGGCTGAGGTCAGTTGCATCCAGCAGGACCAGCGTATGGGGCAGGTAGTTGCCGACCAGCACATAGCGGTCATCGCTCGAAACGGCCGCGTTGCGCGTGTTGATGCCGGCCCGCACCTCCGCAACGGTGACCAGCTTGTGCATGTCGAACTTGCTGATCCAGCCGTCGCGCGAAGCCAGGTATACGAAGCGGCCGTCGGACGTGTACTTCGGGCCGCCATGCAGGGCGTGACGGGATTTGAAACGATGCAGCGGCGCGAATCGATCGCCGTCCAGCACCGTGACGTGGTGGTCGCCCGCCTCGACCACCAGGAACACATTGAGTGGGTCGGCGGCATACACCGGCTTGCTCGTGCGCGCGTTCCCGGTCACCAGGTCCGTGCGGTGCACAACATGGCTCGCGGCGATCTCCGGCTCGCCCCAGCGGGGGATCTCGGACAACGGTGTGTAGATATGCGTGACCAGCGCGTCGATCTCGGCTTCGCTGAGCGTGCCGGCGAATGACGGCATCTGCGTGGCCGGCGCGCCGTTCGCGATTACCCGTGACGCCGCGGCTTTGCGCAGTCGCTTGAGGTTGCCCGGCAGCAGCGCCGGGCCGGTGCTGCCGAAGCGGTCGGCGCCGTGACAGACGGCACAATGTTTCGCATAGAGCGCCGCCACTGTGTCGGCACCGGCCGGCGGTACCGCGATGGCTGCGATTGATCCCAGCCAAAAGACCGACAACGCCACCCGTGCAACGCATGCGCCGGATGCTCGCATCGCCAAGCGGTTCAGCTCGCGGCCCGGATCTCGCGCACGGCGAGCGCCATGGGTACCGGCACGTCGTCGGCGTAGTCCTCGGAGCGGATTCCCAGCTCTGCGTCGCTCAGGTAACAGCCCGGGTCCTCTGCCCAGGGGTCACCGGTGGTTTGAAAGGCGCGCACCCGCGTGTTGCCGTTGCAGATCTGCCTGAAGCTGCACACGCCGCAGCGCCCGCGCAGCGGACGCTGCTTCGCCTTGAGCCCCGCCATCAGCGGGTCCGAGGTGTCGGGCCAGATCTGCGAGAAGGGTCGCTCGCGCACGTTGCCGAGGTTGTAGTTCCACCAGAACGTGTCCGGGTGCACGTTGCCGAGGTTGTCGATATTGGCGATGTTCACGCCCGATGCATTGCCGCCCCATGCCGTGAGCGAGTCCCGCAGCTGTGGAACGCGGTCGGGGAAACGCCGTTCGGCCCAGTGCAACAGATACACCGCATCCGCATCGTTGTTGCCGGTGACGTATTCGCGTTCGCGCCCGGCGCGCAGGTCGGCCAGGCAGGTGTCGAACAGCAGATCCATGGCCTGCCGGGTCATGTCGAACACGGCATCGTTGCGGCGATGGCGATTGCCGCGTCCTCCGTAGTTGAGGTGCGACAGGTAGAACTTGTCGATGTTCTCAGTGTGCATGAGGTTCAGCAGCGACGGCAGCTCGGCGGCATTGTCGCGCGTGATCGAAAACCGCATACCGACTTTCAGCCCGGCCTCGCGGCACAGCCGCAGTCCGCGCAGCGAGGCATCGTAGGCGCCTTGCTTCTGGCGGAACACGTCGTGGGTTGCGCGCATGCCGTCGATACTGATGCCGACATAGTCGTAACCGATGTCGGCGATCGCGGCGATGCGGGTCTCATCGATCAGGGTGCCGTTGCTCGACAGACCGACATAGAACCCCAGTTGCCTGGCGCGTCGCGATACCTTGAATATGTCTTCGCGCAGCAGCGGCTCGCCGCCCGACAGGATGAGCACCGGCACACCGAAGCGCTTCAGGTCGTCCATCACGGAGAACACCTCGGCGGTGCTCAGCTCGCCTGGAAAATCCACGTCCGCGGAGATCGAGTAGCAGTGCTTGCAGGTCAGGTTGCAGCGGCGTATCAGGTTCCAGATCACAACCGGACCAGACGGCTTGCGGCGCCGCGGACGTTGTACCTGGGGCTCGAGCAGTTCGCGAATGTGCTGGGTGATTCGAAACACCGTCGGGTCTCCTAGTTCGTGGTCGCAGCGCCTGGGGCATCCCGAGGCGGTTCGGAGGCAGGCTTACGATGCAGGCGCAAACCGGTCTTCTTGAGAATACGGGTGCTGAACAGCACGTCGTGGGCCCGGCAGCTCCCGCCGAGCAGCTCGGCGATCTCGGCCACGTGCTGCATGACCTCGTCGAGGGTGCGTGCGTGCACCATGGCAAACAGGTTGTAAGGCCAGGCAGGCGGATGACGCGGCCGATGGTAGCAGTGGCTGACGAACCCGAGCGCCCCCACCTGAAGCCCGAGATCGGCGATGCGCTCATCGCGCACGTCCCAAACGCTCATGCCGTTGGCAAGGTAACCGAGCCTGTAGTGGTTGGGAACGGCGGCGATGCGCCGTATGCGGCCGTCGGCGAGCATATCGCGCAGGCGTCGTTTGACCAGCGCAGGCTCGGCCCCGAGTTGTGCAGCGAGCGCATCGTAGGGACGCACGCTCAGCGGCAGTCCCGACTGGGTCGCCAGCACAATCCGGCGGTCCAGGTCCTGGAGGTTTTCGTGTGTGCGGCCGTCCATGTCAGGCACTCAATCGCAGCTTCACGTAGAACTCGTCGAGCTTCGGCATGTTGAACACTTTGCAGCCGGTGGCGTCCTCGATCGCCGCCAGCGTCGTATCGATCTCCGGTGGGGTTTCCGTGGCCAGCACGAACCACATGTTGAAGGCGTGCTCGCGGCGGTAGTTGTGGGCGACTTCAGTGAATCCGTTGACAATGCGAGCGACGTCCTCGAAACGCGTTTCTGGAACGCGCATCGCGCACAGGCTCAGGGCGCCGCCGAGGCGCTCGGTCTGATACATGGGACCGAAACGGGTGAGCACACCCTCATCGAGCATCTGCGCCACGCGTGCGAGCAACGCCGCTTCGCTGATTGCCAGACGCTCGGCCAGCGCCAGGAATGGCCGATCGCTAACGTCGATGCCGTCCTGCAGCGCGTTGATGAGTTCCCGGTCAAGCAGTTCCATGAACGAATGCCTTCGGGGCGAGCGCCATGCTGCGCGGATGATAACGTGCACCGCGTTGCTTGAAGCGCTGTCGAGAGAAAAGCACGGCGTGTGCGTAGCCCGCCATACCGTGATCTGTAACGAGCTGCTCAATGCGCTGACGCACGGCGTCGCGTTCTCGCCCGTGGATCATGCAGTAGAGGTTGAACGGCCAGTCCGGGCGATGACGCCGCCGGCGGTAACACAAGGTTACCCAGGGCACGTTACCGAGCCGGCAGCCGAGCGCCTCAACGTCGGTATCGGGCACGTCCCACACCGCCATGGCGTTGGCGCGATAACCGAGCTCGTGGTGGCGCACGATCACACCGAACCGTTTGATCGTCCCCTCGCTCAACCAGTCGCCGATCCTTCTGATCACGCCGGATTCGGTCCCACCGATCTCTCGCGCGACAACGCGGAACGGCCGTTCAACCAGCGCCAGCCCGCCCTGAATCGCGCCTATGAGCGGCGCATCCGGCGTGTCGACCCGGCTTGCCGCCAGCGACAGCCTCCCGCGCGCCTCGCGTTCGCGTGTCGCGCAGGGTGCTGCGGACATGTGGAAGCCGAGATCGATGTGATAGTCGCGCTCCAGCGGCAGGGACAGCACCGCATAGCCACAGGCGCATTCTATTCTCGCGAGTGCATCGGCCAATGCGGCGTCGCTGCCGGCTGTGACCACGAACCACAGGTTGAAACGGTGCTCGCGCTCGTAGTTGTGGTTGACTTCGGTAAACGCGTTCACCGTTTGCGCCACGGTCGCCAGTCGGTGCGTTGGCACCGCCATGGCGGCCAGGGTGCTTACGCCCACGGTGTTCGGGCGAAACACGGGACCCACCCGACTGACCTTGCCGTCTGCCTGCAGTGCATGCAGACGTTCAAGGACTGTACCGGTGCTGGTGCCGAGCTCGCCGGCGATACGGGTGAACGGCTGGCTCGACAGCGGGAAACCACGCTGATAATCATTCAGCAGGCGGTTGTCGAGGTGTTCGGGCTGTACCATCACAGACCGATCCGATGGGCGCGTGCCGTGAAAAAAATGCCGGAGGGTTTCGCAGCCGGCAGCGCGGCCAGTCGTTCGAAACTTCGCGTGTCGTAGACGTCCACGCGATCCTCGTCGCGCACCGACACCCAGAGCGCTTCGCCGCGCGGGGTGAACTCCATGTGCAGCACCGCCTTGCCGGGCCTGAGCGTCTTCGCGATCTGCAGCGTATCCACGTCGATCACCTGCAGGGTGTCGTTGTGCGGGTGCGCGAAATTCACCCAGACCTGACGCCCGTCGGGACGGCCCATCACGAACACCGGCTGCCCGTGCACGGGTATGCGCGCGATCTGCCGCCACTCGCGGCGGTCGATGACCAGCACCGCGTGCTGCCCCACGGCGGGCACGAAAGCGTACTCACCGGCGATCGCCCAGCCTTCGAGGTGGGGCATCTTGTAGACCGGCAGCTTCTGCTCGCCGCGACCGTAGTCGTCCAGCACCCGCCGGACGCCGCGTTCCGGGTGCCAGAGGTCGACCAGCGCCATGCCGTCTTCGCCAAACAGGCCGGCGACGTAGTAGCGGCCGTCCGGTGTGATCAGCGCATCGTAGGGTTGCCGGCCGACATCGGTGTACTTGGTGAGCCTTGGTGCGGCAGGTATCGACAGGTCGGCGATCCAGATCTCGCCGGCGTCGTAGAGACTGAACACGAAACGGTTGCCCGGTGCATCGACCAGGCCCACTACTTTCGACGCGTTGCCGCGGCCGTCCAGTGCCGGGATGTCTGCCACCGGCGCGAGCGTTGCCGCATCGAACACGCGTACGCCGCCCGGCTCGTAGTTGGACACCGCCAGCAGACGTCCATCCTGCGACACCGCGCCGCCGATGCTGTTGCCCGCCTGCAGGACGCGTTTTACAAGGCGGCCGCGCAACAGGTCGACTTTGCTCAATCCGCCGTCACGCCCGAACACGTAGGCGAAACGGCCGTCGCGCGAGTACACCACCGAGGCGTGAGACAGGTCGCCGAGTCCGTCGACTGTCGCGAGCCGACTGTGCGTGGAGTGCTCGATCACCTGCACACGGCCGCTCGCCCGCTCGATTACAACGCCCAGATCGCCGGTGCCGCGCAGATTGGTGCAGGCAGAAAGAAGCATCACGGCACTCAGCGCCAGCGCTTTATTCCACAGACGCCGCTCAATGCCCTTCCTCGTGCTAGTCATGGTTCACTCCCCGCAGCATCGCTCCGACCAGCCAGTCGATGTCCTCATCGGACAGCAGGCCGGCCCACGGCGGCATCGGCGTACCGGGTCGACCGTAGCGGACCGCGGCCGCCAGCGTCGCCCGGCTGCGTCCCGCGAGCGCCCGGGCAGTGAGCGGCGGGCCGAGCCCTCCGCGCAGGGTCAGTCCATGGCAGGACCCGCAATCGTGCTGCAGCAGGTTCATCAACTCGCTCTGACGCTGTGCGCCGGGTTCGGCAAAAGCCACCGTGCTGAGCAGTGCCAGTGCACAGGCAGGCGTCAGATGCCGCCTAGGCATAACGCTCGACGCTCATCGGCGGGTCCGCTGCTGCCGGCACTTGCGCGCCGAGCACATCCGCCATGGACACGACCTCGCCGATGATGAGCAACGCCGGCGCACGTATTCCGTTTGCTTCGGCCTGAACGCTCAGCGATGCGAGCTCGCATCGAACGTAGCGCTGCTGCGGGGTGGTGCCCGACTCGATGATGGCTACCGGCGTTTCGGGTGAGCGGCCGGCCTGCAACGCTGACGCGACGATCCGGTCGAGGTTTGCCAGGCCCATGAACACGACCAGTGTGCAGTGTGGATCGGCAAGCGCATCGCTGTGCAGGTCCAACGGCTGGTTATCGCGGCAATGGCCGGCGACGAAGTGCACGCTGCTGGCCAGCCCGCGGTGGGTGAGGGGGATGCCGGCATAGGCCGCGCAGGCCGTGGCAGCGGTGACGCCGGGTACCGTTTCGAAAGCAACCCCATGCCGGGCAAGGTATTCCGCTTCTTCGCCACCGCGCCCGAATACGAACGGGTCGCCGCCCTTGAGGCGCACGATGCGGCGCTCACGGCGCGCGAGGCTTACCAGCAGCGCGTTGATTTCGGCTTGCGGCATGGAGTGATTACCGGACGCCTTGCCCACGAAAATTTTCGCTACGCCGGAGGGGATACGCTGCAGGATCTCATTGGAGATGAGTCTGTCATAGACGACGGTATCGGCACTCTGGATCAGCTCTAGCGCCCGCACCGTGAGCAGGCCGGGATCGCCGGGGCCGGCCCCCACCAGATACACACAGGCTTCAGTCATGCTCGCGACCTTGGTGTTGCTCTTAGTAGGGGTGCGGCGGGACACCCAGTGTCCCGCCGCACCGACGCTCAGTAGACGTCATTGACCGTGTTGTACACATTGAACTTGCCGGTCGGCGTGACCAGGCGCGGATCCTTGATCACTGCTTTCAACTTGCGTGTTCTATCGTCCACCACGACCAGCGCCGACACTTCTTCCTTGCCGTTCCAAACGGAGAACCAGACCTCGTCGCCCGCTTTGTTGTATTCCGGCTGCACCACGCGCTTGGGACCCTCGCCGAGATCCGCCCATTCGGCGATAGGCAGCACTTCGAAACCGGCATCCAGGTTGTTGACGTCGAACACGGCAACCGATTGCGCGAACAGCGCTTGCGGGTTCAGCGGCGTGTCGACATACAGGTTCTTCGACTTGGGATGCGACTTGACGAACAGCGAACCGCCGCCCTGGCCCTTCAGCACCCGCACGACTTTCCAGGCTTGCTGCGGATGATTCACGGGATCGGTGCCGATGAACGTGATCTTTTCGTTCCCCAGCGCCGAGGTCACCCACACCGGGCCGTGCTTCGGGTCGACAATGTTTGCACCGCGGCCGGGATGCGGGATCTTGTCGACGTCGACCAGCGCCTGCAGGCGCTGCTTCTTGGCGTCGACAATGGCGATCTTGTCGGACTTATTGGCGGCGGTGAGAAAGTAACGCTTGGTCGAGTCCCAGCCACCGTCGTGCAGATACCGGGCCGCCGGTATGGTCGTGACCTTGAGGTTGCTGACGTCCTCGTAATTGACCAGCAGGATCTTGCCGGTTTCCTTGACGTTGACGATGAACTCCGGGTGCTCGTGCGAGGCGACGATCGCGGCCACCCGGGGTTCGGGATGAAACTCCTGGGTGTCGACGGTCATGCCGCGGGTGGAGACGATCTGCAAAGGCTCCAGCGTATCGCCGTCCATGATCACGTACTGCGGCGGCCAGTACGCGCCGGCTATCGCGTACTTGTCCTCGAAGCCCTTGTACTTGGAGGTTTCCACCGAGCGCGCTTCCAGTCCCACCTTGATCGTAGCCACTGTCTGCGGCGGATTCATCCACATGTCGACCTGGTTGATCAGCGCGTCGCGGCCGATGGTGAACACATACCGCCCGGAGGCCGACATACGTGAGATGTGCACCGCGTAGCCGGTGTTCAGCGTGGTAATGATCTTCTTGCTGGGACCATCGATCAGCGCGACCTCGCCGGAATCGCGCAAGGTCACCGAAAAAATGTCATCGACGTCGAAATCGTGCATTTTTTTCTTCGGACGCTGGTCCGGGGGTACCAGAACCTTCCAGGTCGCACGCATCTCCTTCATACCCCACTCGGGAGGCTGCGGCGGGTCATGCTGCAGGTACTTGGCCATCAGCTCCACGTCTTCGGGGGTCATCTCGCCGGACGCACCCCAGTTGGGCATGCCCGCGGGTGAGCCGAAGTTGATGAAGACTTTCAGGTACTCGAGACCGCGTGCCTGGGTGATGTCGGGCGTGAGCGGTTTCCCCGTGGCACCCTTGCGCAGCACTCCGTGACAGCCGGCGCAGCGCTCGAAGAAGATCTTCTGCGCGTGCTTGAATTCGGTCTCCGTGAGCGGCGGCGCACCGGGCGTGATGATCTGCCTGGCATCGTACTCCGGGACCGGAGCGCCTTTGTAACGCAACTCGGGCTCGGGCGTGTCGGGATGTTCAGCAGTCTGTGCGGATGCCACCGGCACGGTGATCACACCGAAACTTACTAGCACCGCGATGGCCAACGTTCTAGCGGAATGGAGTAGCGTCATGGTGGGTTCTCCCCTTATTGACGACGTTTGGAGCGGCTAGGCGAAGCTACACTTTTCCCGGGATAGCCAGCCTTGATCTGAATCAAGCAGGCCCGGAATTCATTTGCGTTGCTCAAGGGCGGCGGGTGGGTGCAGGCACAGTCACCGAGTTCCCGGTGCCCGACGCCCCGGCGAAGCGCTCGCGGCGCTTGCGTTTTTCGACCAGCGGCGGGCACTTTCTGTCGTTCCAGTACGTGATCTGACAGTCGAGGCAGTAGTGGCACTCGGTATCGTTTATCTCACCGGT
>JAHELT010000215.1 GCA_024644045.1 Chromatiales bacterium
GGCATAGATAGCCACTCATATTCTCGATGACACCGAGCAACGGTATCCCCGCTTCGCGCACTGCCTGCATCGTTCTGCCTACGGAGCGGCCCGACTCCGGACTCGGAACGGTGACCGCATAAACGCCGCGCAGATTCGCGACCAGGGCGCCGAGATCGGCGACCCCGTCGGCGCCAGGCGGCATGTCCACGAGCAGCAGTTCCAGTGCGCCCCAGGCGGTGTCTGCGAGAAACTCGCGAAGCACGCCGGACTCCAACGCGCTTCGCCACGCCATGCGCCCCTCTGACGGTTCACGCCAGCGTAACGGTGCGCCCTCGTCGAGCAGCATGTCGGTTGAGATGACGCGCACCCCGGCGTAACCGCGGGCAGGAACCACACCTCGATCGGTCACCTGCAGCGGTCCTTGCGCCTGCAGGAGCCGGGCGACGGTGGGACTTCTGAAATCGGCGTCGAGAACGCCGCATCCACGGATCGGCGAACGCGCCGCCGACGCCGCGAAAGCAGCCGTCAAGTAACTCTTTCCGACACCGCCTTTGCCGCTTACGACTGCCACCACGCGTTGTACATTGGCAAGACGGGACAGTACACGCTTTCGCTGCGCCTCGACCTGCGCCATCAGCCCCGAGCGATCGTCGCCAGCGACGTCGAAATAGGTGCGAAAGCGCGTCGCTTGAAGTCTTCGATCCGACATCGGCGACTCAGCGACAAACTTCGGCGATATGTTGGCGAACGCGGGCGAGATAGTGGCCGAGCTCCTCGTTCGATTCCCGCGGCACCAGAAAGATGAGCTTGGCCGCAACCAGGTACGGCCTTCGCGTTTCCGAGCCGGCCGGGCGTGCTTCAGTCACGACGCGCTCGAGAAGCACCAGCGTGCCGGCAGGATCGTCACAGTAACGCGGCAGCGAGACGGCCCGCGAGTACCACTGAATCCAGAGTGACACGGCGAGCAGAAAAGCGAGCGTTACCACTATCAACCACAGGGGTTTGAACGCCGGCCCCGTATCCGGCGTCGCGAGCGCGGCTCGCGTGATTTGTTGCTGCCCGTTGCTCATCGTCTAAACACGTCCACTAGGTCGCCGAATCAGCGCCAACAGCCGTGAGCAGCCCGGAAACACGCTTACCGAACACGGTCTGCGGTCGGGCAGAGGTGGCGCTTAACGAAGCTATGATTTCCTTGGCCATGGCGCGGCCGCTGACGATTCGATCGCGAACGGACACACCGCCTGCAAAGTTTGCAGCCAGATGCAGCCCCGGCCGCTGCGCAAGCCCGGCCTTGATTGCGCGGATTCGCGCAACGTGCCGTCCGTGATAGAGCGGCAAGCCGTGCGCGTGCCGGTCCAGCCGGGCCATCTCGGGCGTGCCGTCGATACCGAGCAGGGGATCCATGGCGCGAAGACAGTGGTCCACGCTACGGGCGTCATCCCAGGCCGCGGCCTCCGGCTGGCGCGCCCCACCCAGGTAACAATCCAAGAGCGCGCTGCCCTCGGGTGCACGCTCAGGCAGCAGGGCGCTCGTCCATATGCACCCCAGCGGGGAAAGCCGCTCCGAGCGGGGGAACAGCACACCGGTGCCATCGAGCGGATGGCGAACATCGTTGCGGCGCAGGCCGATGTGCACGACGGTTAGTGGCGCGTAGCGAATGCCATCGAGCAGTCGCGACGTCTCGGATTCGAGCGGACGCACGAGGCGTGCTGCGTCTCCCGCGGGTGTGCTCAACACCACGCGAGCGGCGCGCACGCTCCGCCCGTCAGCCGAGAGCACGCGCCATCCTCGCGACGCCGGCACCAGTTCCACTGCGCTTGTGCCCGTCAACACGCGAACGCCCGGTCTGTTTGCGAGCGTCGCGACAAGCGTCGACATGCCGCCGGCGAAGGAGAATGATTCGGTCGTGCGGCCCGTGGCTTTGCGCTGCAAGATGCGGCAGAAGACACCCAGCGCCAGACTGCCGTAACGGTCTTCCAGTGCAGTTAGCCGTGGCAGCACGGCGCGCGCCTCCGCCTGGTCCGGATCACAGGCGAGCACGCCGGCAACATAGGGCTCCATTGCCTTGTCGAACATCTCCCTGCCGAAACGCCGGCTGATGAACTCCGCAACCGACTCTGCGTCGCGTCGCTTGCGTGGCACCAGCGGCGCCGTCAGCAGCCGCAGCTTGGCGTTCCAGCTCCAGAGCTCCGAACGCACGAGATCGCGCGCCCGCGTGGGCACCGCGACCATTCGCCCGCCTTGCACAACGTAGCGGTTTCCCGCCGCTGCGCGGGGAAGCTTGGCACGATCGAGTCCGCTTTCACGAAGCAGCGCATCGACCTCATGGCGGAAGTTGAGCACCAGCGTGGCGCTTCGTTCGGTCGTGTACCCGGCCGCTTTCCGGGTCTGAATCTTGCCGCCGATATGCTCGTCCCGCTCCCAGACTTCGACGTGCAAACCCTCGCGCCCCAGCCACCAGGCGCTGGCGAGGCCGGATATTCCGCCACCCAACACCAGCACATCCACATCGTTCACCACCGCCTGATCCTCAGCCGTACAGCAGCCAGTAAGCGATCAGATAGGCCACCACCAACAGATTGACGACACCCCCCGCCGCGACGATCAAGTCGAAAGGATTGAGCAGGCGTCGCCAGACGCTGTCGTGTGATTGACGCATGGCGAGGCTATTTGGCCTTGAACTCGAAATCCGTGGTCAGTGTCTTGCCGGCGTCCACGGTCACCTTGGCCTTCTCGGTGCCGAGCGTTCCGTGCCAGGCCATCAGCGTGTATTTGCCGGGCGGCACCCCGTCGATGGTGAACGTGCCGTCCTCCTTGACCACCGCGTAGTACGGGTTGCGCGCGACGAACACGAAGCCGTGCATGAAGTCGTGCTGGTCGCACTCGACTTTCATGACCGTGCCGCGCTTGAGCTTGACCGTTTTCTTGATCACGCTCCCCTTGTCGGGTTGGCTGATGTTGAAAACCGTTTTTTTCGCGCGACCGATGAGCTCGTAGGTGTGAATATTGTGTGACACCGCGTCGGAGTTCAGCACGGACACTTCGTGGTCGTTGTGCATCACCTGCAGGAAGGGATGAAACTCGCAGCCTTTCTGATCGATGTCACCCTTCGCCTCGTTCTCTGCGAACGCCTTGCCCGATTTCACTTTGTCCAGATAAACGACGACATCGGTGAGCGCGCCGCCGTTGACTTTGACGAAATCGATCAACCGGTCCCCCGTGCCGCAGGTCTCCGGATCTTTGGTGATGGCATAGGTGTTCGGCGCCGGGTCGTCGCCGCTGAAAGACACCTTGCCGGTGATCGTGCCGCCGTCGCTCACTTCCGCGACTTTGTAAGTGGCGGCGTGCAGGGAAAGACTCAGTGTGGATGCGAGCACCCCGAGCAGAATTGAATCGGCCGTTTTCATGTTGGTAACTCTCTCAAGTGCGTGGTTGATGATTGATCCTTGTTTCAATGCTCGATCGGCTCGTGGTCGCGGCGGTGAATTTCCTCCAGCAGCTCGATGGCGACGCGGCGCTCGGCACTGGTGTCCAACCTGCGCAGCGCCGCGAGAAGCTGCTCAGTGGCTGAAGCGGTTGCAATGTGACGCAGCGCACTACCCATCTCGCGTGCCTGCGTGCCGCTGCCGGCAAACGCGGCGTGGATCAGCGCATCGACTGCAGCGGGTAGTTCCGCAGTATCGGTGTCGCCGCACGACAACATCGCTGTCAGTGCGCGCGCCGCTGCGATGCGCACGCCGGGTTCCGGATCGGCAAGTTTCTCGCGCGCGCGTACCAGCCGGGGTGTCAAAGCGGTGTGGTCACCAGGCGTCGATTCAGAAACCGCCTTCGCGACGCCGGCGAGGCTGTGAACGGCCGCGACCCGTACCGCCGGTTCCTCGTCGTCGAGCGCCGCGACGATAGCCTCACCTGCGCGCGAATCGGGTAGCGTAGCCAGGGCGTGAAGGCAGGCAATGCGCACGTCCCGGTCTTCCGAGACTACCGCGTCCAGGAGCACGTCCAGGCCCGCGGCAAGGGCTTGACTGTGCGGATACCGTTCCGCGAGTGCGGCGAGCGACGCGGCGACTTCGCAGCGCAGTATTGCATCGTTGCAGGCGAGCGCTGTCAGCAGCGCGCTGACCGCCGGTTCGCCGGCCGCGCTACCCAGAATCCGCGCGGCCAGCCGGCGCACGTCCAGATCCGTTTCCAGCGCGTTGCGGGTGAAGAGCCACTGGGCCGTCGCTTCGTTCGCCTCTGTGATCGCGAGGTACTCGGCCGTCTCCGCGTCAACCACCGGCTCGGTTGCGTCACCGGTATCCTCGCTCTCCGCCAGGGCAAGCGCGATCTCCGCATTGTCGATGGCAATCGCCTCGAGCGAAGACTTCGCCGGGCGGACGTCATCGGTCGCTTCCAGCGCCGCGAGGTTCACAGACTCGTCTGCGCTCGAAGATTCGGGCGCTGCCTCCGGCTCGGCGGGTGCGACCAGGTCGCCAGCGAGCGCGGCGACGATGAGGTCGAGCGGGCCGGGTGTCTGCGTTGCGTCATGCGCCGCACGGGGCTCCCCGGCGACGCCCGCGCGATGCAGAGCCAACAATGCATCCAGCGCGGCCAGCCGCACCGGTGATTTCGACTGCGACAGAACGTTCGCGATCAGGGCAGCGGTCGGCTCATCCCACGTGCCGCGCGTTCCCAGCGCACGCAGCGCCGCACGACGCGTCTCGGGGTCGGCCGCTGTGCCTTCGGCTATGCTCAAGACTGCTTGGAACTGTTCCCCGGTGCCGTGGCGTCCGATCAGGGTGCAGGCGATCGCGGCCACGTCGGGCACCGGATCGCGCAGCGCCTTGTAGACGCGCGCTACCGACGTGGCATCGAGGTGCTCACGGTCCATACCCAACAACGCCGCTGCCCGAACCCTGGGATCCTGGTCCGCGAGCAGCGGCACCAGTGCAGCGAGATCCGGTTCAGACTCGCCCGCGATTCCGGCGAGGCGTGTACCTGCGTCGACTGCCGCCCGTCTGACGCCGGCGTCGGGATCGCGAAAGAGGCCGAGGATTGCCGGCAGATGCCGTCGGTTGCCGCGTTTATCGAGCGCCTCCAGCGCAGCAATGCGTACCGAGGGCGCGTCGTCCTTGAGCGCAACGGACAACACTTCGAGCCCCGCCGGTGAGCCGCCACGTCCCAACGCCGTCACTGCCCGTCGGCGAAACTGCTCACGCCGATGGCCAGCTCGCTCGATCAGGCTGCGTTCGCCCGCCTCGCCGAGCTGCGCCAGCACCGCCATGATCTCCGCGGCGATGTCCTGCCCGTCCTCGTCATCGAGCAGACGCGTCAACATCGGCGCGGCCTCGCTCACCCGCGCCCGTCCGAGCGCGAGCACGGCTTCGCGTTGCATGTCCCACCACGGGTCCCAGTCCTCGGCCTCGTCGAAGGCTATATCCGGCGGACGATGCTCGGCGATTTCCATCAGTATCGGGAAGGTTCGCGGGTCGGCGCTGCGCGCGAGGCTTGCGAGCACCGCGGTTTTAACCTCGCCGTCCGGATCGTTGCGCAGTGATTCGTTGAGCGGCGCGAATGCCGTCTGCGATCCCAGTGCACCGAGAGCCCCGGCGGCATCGACGCACACGTCGATGTCCTCATCACGCAATCGCTCTGTCAGGGCGGGTATTGCCTCTGTCGCACCGATCACGCCGAGGGCGCGGCAGGCATAGCAGCGATCCGCTTCATCACCCGTATCGAGCAAATCGCAAAGCGCAGCCACCACGTGCGCTGTGCCGTTGTGGGTCGCGTCTACGGGCGTGTGCATGCACTCTCCTCTGTTTGTTGCGCGCGAAATCCAGTCCCGCCTGCCCGTCTCACCCGTGTCGGGCAGTGAAGGCACAGCTGCTCGTTACGCCTCTTCTCACGGACGTGCGATGAGCTGCGGGGTGTCGATAGTGCAAGTCACGCCTGAGCCAACACATGATCTAGATCAACTCGCCCGGTTCTAGTCCGATTCATTCTTCTGTCACGCTTCGACTAATGGCGGCGTGTGGTGGATGTCCCAGTATACCAAGGGCGCCGTGCATGACATTGCAGACTCGTCGTGATGAAACGTTTCGAGCGCCCATGCAGAACTGAATTAAAGTGTGAGGACCGTGAGCGAAGAAGAGTTAGACCCTGAGGACACAAGTCCCGTAACCAGCTGGGGACCGATGCTTTTCTACGCCGCACTCGTCGCCACGCTGGTTTTCTTTTGGTGGCTGGTCATCTATGACCACGGTGTGCAACCGCACGGCGGTGGCTAGCCTGCAATCCGGAGCGAGTTGAGGCGGTTGATGTCCGGTAAGACACTTCTCATCTGGGGCGGAGCTTTCGCGATCACGCTGCTGGCGTTTTACGCTCTCGACCTGCTGGTGATGGGCGCGCAGGGTCTTCCGCTTCGCCTCGACCTGACACCTGCTCAGTAGCGCTGCAATGCGGAGATCACCCCACCGCTCATACCTGCCTGATTGCGCCAGCCTGATTGCGCTGCTCTATCTTGTCTTTGCCAGTGCCGTTGCGGCCGGGCAAGGCATGCCCGCCGCCGATGCCACATCGACGCAGCCGCTCGCGGTTTCGGCGGCACAGTTCCAGTTGGCGGCCGTGATTGCGGCGGAAGCAGACGCGGCAACCGACGATGTGCCGGCAGAGCTGCCTGGCCTGGCGGCTCCGCAACCCAAACGCGGTGATTATCCGTCCATCGGTGTCAGCGGCAGGTCGGTGGTGTGGGTCGTTGCGCAGATGCACCTTTTCTTTGCAGCCTTCGTGCTCGCCGTGCCGCTTTTCGTGCTGGTAATCGAATGGCTCGGCGTGAAGAGCGGCGACCCGCGCTATGACGACATGGCCCATGAATTCATGAAGATCAGCATGACGGCCTATTCCATCACCGCGCTGTTCGGCGGCGCGCTGGCCTTTGCGCTGTTTCTCTTCTACCCGCACTTCATGGGCTACATGA
>JAHELT010000216.1 GCA_024644045.1 Chromatiales bacterium
TACGGGCAATCTTTACGGCGAGGAAGAAGTGGTGATTCGCAAGTCGGGAACGGTGCATGGAAACATCGTCGCTCCTCGAGTGACTCTGGAGAACGGCTCCAATTTCAAGGGCAGCATCGGATCGACGGCGATGGCGTCCTGTGGCTCCGTGAACTGATTACACGGCCCGCCCGCACCCGTGGGCTTCCAGAATTCCTTCTCGTCTTCCGTGTAGCGCACGCCCGCGGTGATGCTCCACTGGTCATTCAGCTGAAAGGTGCCATCGCCATAGAGGGCCCAGGACTTGCGATCCTGCTTGACCTGGCCGTGCCCGGGGTCACCCGTGATGCCGCGCAGGTCCAGATTCAGGAAACCGCGCTCATCGAAAATCGTTCCGGTGGTTTCATTGACGGATGGGAACAGCGAGGACAGGCCCACCGTGGCATACGAGCGGAAGTCCAGCTCGTCGGATATGTAGATGCCGCCTACCACGAAGTTGAAGGGTCCGTCGAGCTCGGAGAGGAAACGCAGTTCCTGTTGAAACTGCTGACGCTCGAGGTTACGGGTGGCATCGAACAGCGATAGAAAAGCCTCGCCGGTATACGTGCTCGGCAGCGTCTCCTCCTGCTCCCGATAACCGGTGATGGATTTGATGGTGAAGTTGTCGAAGCCGATGGACTGATTCAGGTAGTAACCGTCCACGTCCACCCGATGACCGTCGCGAATGTTGATGCCGTTACCCTGCTGGGTCATGCCGGTGCTGAACGGATTCTTCTGGCCTGCGGCCTCGATGCCCGGGAACCCGAGCAGCTCGAAGAGAAACCCCTCACCGGCAGGCGTTTCGTTCACGCCCGGCGGCGAATCCGAATCGTCGCGGACGACCTCCCACACGAAGAACGCTTCATAGCGGTCGTTGGGCTGCCACAGCAGCTTGGATTTGGCTGCTAAAACGTCCTTGCCGCCAAGGCTTTCTCCCGCACCCGAGGTCACCAGGCTCAGCTCCGGCGGCAACAGGTCCGGGGTAACACCAAGCGCCTGATAGAGGGGCGAATTGGGAAACTGCGCGGTGTCCTTGTCGTTGGTGTAGTAGCCCTCCTCATCGGTCACCGACCCGGCAAAGCGGAAAGCCAGCTTGCCTTCGATCAACGGAACGTCGATGCCGACCTGCACTTTGTAGTTCTCGGATCCGCCGTCATAGCCGCCGCCGGACACTTTGAAGGAACCGCCAAACTCCTCCATATTCGGGCGCTTGGACGTAATCGAAATCACCCCGCCGGTGCTGTTCTTACCGAACAGCGTGCCCTGAGGTCCCCGATAGATTTCCACCTGCTCCAGGTCGAACAGCTCCACGAACTGGGTCTGCACGTGGTTGAGGGCGAACTCATCGATCAGGATACCCACGCTGGGGTCCTGGGTGGTGAGAATCGAGATGGTGCCCGTTCCGCGGATACCGCCGGCAACCGCGTTGAAGCCCGTCTGATTGGTGAGATTGACGTTGGGCGACAGATCCCCCACCGCCCGGATGTCGTTACCGAAGGTTTTGGCGATATCCCTCGCGGTGATGGTGGAGATCGCGATCGGGGTGTCCTGCTGCGCGGCCGCGCGCTTGGTCCCCGTGACGATGATCTCTTCCAGATAGCCGGAACTGGCCCGTTCGGCCTGTCCGGCCTGTGCCGATGAGGCAATCAGCAAGGCGCAACCGAGGCACACGAGCCTGCGGAAAAGCGCGACAGATGGTGCTTTTCGTCGGTCCATATCTCTCCCCCCATAGGAAACCAATGATTTTTGACGCGCAAAAACTGTACCGCACTCAATTTTCGACGTCACCCGTTTCGTGCAAAAAATTCCGGCAAAAAAAAGCGGATGCCGGGGCATCCGCTTTCCGAGGGCATTGTAGGAGCGGACTCCGTCCGCGATCGGCGTCGGTGACGCCTCCTACAGGGGTTACGCTCAGTCGAAGGTGAACATCAGCTCCAGGCCCCATTGCAGGCGCGGGCCGTACTGGGAGAAGTTCCACAGGCCGGCCACCGAGTTCGCCGACACGCGGTAGGCCTCGTCCAGCAGGTTCTTGCCGAACAGCGACGCCTTCCAGCGGGCACTCGGGTCCTGATAGGAGATGTTCGCATTCAGCATGGTGCGCTCTTCGATCTGGGTGAAGTCGGAGTTGAACACCGAGTACTCGGATTCAGGCGTCCAGTGAATACTGGCGTTGAAGGTCACTTCGCCGCCGCCGCCGAGCTGGACGGCGTAGTTGCCGTCGAGAGCCAGCTGCCATTCCGGACAGAAGTTGGGCTCCAGCGCGCTGGCGTCGTCGTTCAGGCCGTCGCCATCGAGGTCGGTGCTGAACTCGGTGTACTCGCAATGCAGGTACGAACCGGTGGCGCGCAGCTGCAGCTCTGCGTTCGGATACCAGGTCACCTCGACCTCACCGCCGTAGTTCTCCTGCCCCGCGATGTTGCGGAACTGGGTTTCCTGGTCGGGATCACCGAAGCGGTTCGTGATCTGCACCACCTGGGAGCGGACCACGTCTTTCACCTCCAGGAAGAAGACCGACGCGTTGACGCGCAGGGTGTTGTCCAGGAGGTCGGACTTGAGACCGAGCTCGTACTGGGTGGACTCTTCCTGGTCGAAGGGCGTTTCACAGCTCGAGATGGACGCGCAGGTCTCAACGAAGCTGCCGGACTTGAAGCCTTCCGAGTACATGAAGTAGGTGAACAGATCGTCGTTGATCTGATAGTCGAGCCCCACCCGCAGCGAGGTGCCGTCCCACGACTGGTTTTCATCGGTGATGAAATCGAAGTCGCTGTCCGGCACGGTTTTCTCGAGGGTCTTGTCACCCTTCGAGTTGTTGAAGATCTCCACCTGCTCAGGCGTGAGGGCCGCGCCACTGCGCTTGAAGAAGTCTTTCTTCTCGTCCGAGTAGCGGATCCCGGCAATCAACGTGAGCTGGTCTGTCAAATCGTAGGTGCCGTCCAGGTACACCCCGTAGGCTTCCCCATCCTGCTTCAGCGGGGCGAAGTTGGTGCGATCGTTGGCGGTGGGGTTGATCACGAAACAATCCGGATCGACGCTCGGGTTGACCACATCACAGCCGTCGCCGGTGCCGAGCGGAATACCTACGGAAGTGAAGCCGACGTAGGAGATCGCCCGCCAGTCCAGATCGTTGATGAAGTAGCCGGCACCGGCGGTGAAGTTGAACGGTCCGTCGAAGTCCGAGGTGACCCGGCCTTCGATCTGGTACTGCTCGCGCTCGACGTTACGCGTGGCGTCGAACAAGGAAGGGAACGCCTCGCCGGTATAGGTGCTCGGCAGCCGCTCTTCCTGGTCCAGATAGCCGAACAGCAGGTTGTAGTTGAAATTGCCCGCGTCCAGAGACTGCTCGAGCAGCAACTGAATCTTGTCGGTCCGGTGGCCGTCTTCCATGCGCAGTCCGTCGCCGCGGAAGCTCACGCCGGTGCTGAAGATGCAATCCTTTTTGCCTTTGCTGGTGTTGGGGCAGGTCTGCTGAATGCCCGGGAAGCCGATGGGATTGAACAGAAAGGCGCGGAAGATACCCAGCGAGTCGAATCCGTCTGCGGGCGTTTCGTTGACGGCCGGTGGGCTTTCGGAGCTGTCCTGAAAATACTCCACCGACATCAACGCGTTGTAGTTGTCCGTGGGCTCCCACAGCAGCTTGCCGCGCATGAAGAACACGTCCGTACCGCCGAGGTCGCGGCCGTCGCCGTTGACCGGCAGGCCCAGGGGCGTGTCGGGGTTGGATGCGGTGCCGTAGGTCTGCGACACCTTGTCGTTTTTATAGAAGCCATCGTGGGTGGTATAGGTCGCCACCAGACGCGCGGCCAGCCGATCGTCGATCAGCGGCACGTTGACGGCGAACTTGCCCTCACCGAGACCGTCGTTGCCGGTGCGGCCCACGATCTGGCTGGAAAACTCGTTCATCTCCGGGCGCTTGGTCTTGACGTTGATCACCCCGCCGGTGGTGTTCTTACCGAACAGCGTGCCCTGGGGGCCGCGCAGGATCTCGATGGAGGCCAGATCGAACGAATCCAGCAGCTGCGACTGGCTGTGGGTGAGCACGAAGCCGTCGATGACCACACCGGTGGCGGTATCGATGGTGGTGATGATGTCGTTGGTGCCCTGCCCCCGCACGGCGAAAGCCGCCGCGTTGAAGCCGGTCACGTTTTCCATCACCACGTTGGGGGCCAGATCGGCCACGCCCCGGATATCGGTCATGAAGCGCTTTTCGATCTGCTCGGCGGTGACGGTGGTGACGGATATGGCAGTTTCCTGCTGCGACGTGGCACGCCGCGTGGCGGTCACCACCACTTCTTCGATGGTACCGGCCCCTGCCTGTTCCGCGACCGCGGCTGGCAGCAGGCCGAACGTAGCCAGGATACCGAAGGCACCCAGCATCATTTGTTTAATCACGACTTATCCCCTTGCGTGTTGTAATAACTATCGAACCAACTCAAGGAGCGCTGACAAACGCTCCACTCTCCGACCGCGTATCTTCCGGAAATCTCGGCGGCAAAGCAACAGAGACTGTTTCGGGCAGTGGTGACGGTTTTATTGGGTGAGAATGGGGATCGCGGACGGAGTCCGCTCCTACGGGGGGTGCTGGGTGACGGTTTCGGGGATCGCGGGTCGCGGACGGACAGTCGTCAGGTGCCGGTGAAGTTGGCCTCGCGTCGCTCCAGGAACGAAGCGACCCCCTCCTGATGGTCGTTGCTCTTGAAGCATTCGGCCATGGCCTGGGTGTGACGCTGCATGTGCGGCCCGATGTCGGATCCGAGCCCTTCGTAGACGAGGGCCTTGATTCGCGCGTGGGAAAACGGCGAGGCCTTCGCGATCGACGCGGCCAGCGCGCGCGCTGAATCCAGCAGCTTTTCCGGTTCGACCAGGCTGTCGACGTAGCCGATCTCCACCGCTTCCTCCGCGCTCAGGAAATCCCCGGTATATAGAAGGCGCATGGCCCTGGCGGGACCGATGAGCCGTGGCAGCAGCCAGCTGCCGGCGCCGGTGTCGGGAACCAGGCCGCGATGGGCGAAGTTCCAGGCAAACCGGGCGTTGTGCGTGGCCAGCCGGATGTCGCACTGTGAGGTGAACTCCGCCCCCATGCCCACTGCAGGACCGTCGATGGCGCCGATGACGGGTTTCGGGCATTCCACGATGGGCCACCAGCGATCGCGATCCTCCGCCGAGCCGCGCAGACCGCGCTCGGCGCCGGGGACGCTGGCCAGATCCGAAAGATCCGTGCCGGCGCAGAACGTGCCCGGCACGCCGGTGATGATCAGAACCCGGGTGTCCGGGTCTTTCCCCGCCTGGCGCAGCGTCTCGATGAACTCGCCGAGCATGGCGAAGGTCATGGCGTTGCGCTTGTCCGGCCGATTGATGGTCAGCTGGCCGATGCCGTCCGTCACCTCATACAGAATGTGGTCTGTCACTTGATTGCCGCCCCTGACAACTGTGTAAGCGCAGCATTATAGGGGCATCTGATCCGGCACCGGCATCGTTTCGAAGGCGGGCCGAACCGGCATCCCGGGCGCCCCGCATTGCAGTAAGAAAGCTCAACTACACTGAATTGACGCAGGAAAGCCGATCATTATGTGAACTTATTTGCCGGATTCTACGATCTGCCGCCGGTAGTCCGCTATCGCCGGGCGTCAATCGCTGGCGCCGCCGTGCTGTTGGTGTACGCAGCCGTGCAGGATGCGTCGGGTCCATGGGACCCGGTGCTTGCGAGCACCCGTGCCCTGACCATCTGCGCGTTCCTCGTGCTGGCGATCGGCTCGCGTTACAGCCGCTGGTGCATCCGCCATGTCGGTCCCGCCGCGCTGATCGGCATGACGGCTCTGCTGGGGCACATGGGGCTGGCGATCTATCTGCACGGACTGGCCATGGAGCTGATCGTCTCGGCCCTGCTGGCCAATGCGTTGATCAGCCTGATCATGCACACCAGCCGGCTGCTGGCCGTGCATCTGCTGCTGTGGTCCGGGGTGCTCGTGGCGGTGGCGTTCGCCACGGCCGAGGCTCCGCAGATGAATCCGGTTTACTTCGCGCTGACCATCGGCACCGAAAGCCTGTTCCTCTACCTGATCATCGGCGGCACGATCGCGGCCCGGGAGAATCTCCAGAACACCGACCTGGTGATGAGCGCCATGTTCGATCACTCCACCGACGCGCTGATGTACGGCGACACACCCTCCGGCGAAGTACTGCGGGTCAACGCCCGCGCGCGAAAGCTGTTTGAAACAAGCCAACCGACGGAGATCGCGGAGCTGACCAAGCAGGCGTTCTTCCGCGCCAATCGGCCGCTGACCCCGGAGCAGGCACTGCAGGACATACCCCAGGACGGAACATGGCAGGGCGCCCTGCCAATGCGCTCCGCCGCCGGGCGCGAATTCTGGGGCGACCTGACGATTCGCCGGATTCTGATTGGGGGCGCAGATCTGATGCTGATTCGGATCAGCGACATCACCGAGCAGGTGAAGACCGAGGCAAATCTGCGACGCCAGGAACTGCTGCTGGACAACGCGCAGACGATGGCCAGGGTGGCAGGTTGGGAGCTCGACATCCGCACCCGGCGCATGTACTGGACCAACACCATGTACGACATGTTCGGCTTCGAGCGCGGCAGCGATCCGCCACGCAACGTACCCGAAGTGCTCGCCGACAAGGACGACTACGCGCGTCTCCACGCGGCCATGGAGCGATGCACCAGGGACGGCATCGGTTTCGATCTCGAGGCGCCCATTCGAGTCCAGGGCCGCGAGATGCACATTCGCTACATCGCAGAACCGGTGTTCGAGAACGGCCGGCTGGCCCGGGCGGTGGGCGTGGTGTCGGATATCAGCAACCGCGTACGCCGCGGGCCGAGGGTGAACGCGTCGGCGCCGCGATCGGGCTCGCGACGCA
>JAHELT010000217.1 GCA_024644045.1 Chromatiales bacterium
GCTGGTACCGCAACCTGCTTGTCACCGAGGCGCTGGTGAGCGCGCTGGAACGGCTCGATCTGCGCCACCCCGCGCCGGATTTCGATCCGCGGTCAATCAAACTGACTTGAGCAGAAGGTCGAGCACGCCCTGGGATACCATGGCGCCTGGTCGTGAACGCCGCTTTCACCGTCGCCGCAAGCGAGGTAGGCATGGAACCCGCAGCCAAGCTGCGTGTCGAGAAACTGAGCGCCTGGTACGGAACCGTGCGCGCGCTCGATGAAGTCTCGTTCGAGATGCGCAGCAACGCCGTCTGCGCGCTGATCGGTCCGTCGGGATCCGGCAAATCGACCCTGTTGCGCTGCCTCAACCGGATGATCGACATCGGGCGCGGAGCCCGCCGTACCGCCAACCTGACCCGGGGCATCGACGGCTGCTTCTCTGAGCGCCGCGTCCGCGTCGTTCAGCAAGGTGGCTACCGCAGCCGCAGCCGACGGGGGTAAGAATCAGCGGAAGGTGTGACGGCGCCGACAGCGTCTGTCGCGGCTCACCGACGAAACCGGCGAGCCCAAAAAACTCGAGCGGTGAAACACCGCCCGAGGCATCGTACTAACTTGGGAGTGCGCGAGACGGCCTGAACCGCTTCGCGACTTGGCTTCAGCTCTTGGTCTGCCCTTTCTGCAGCGAGACCGGCGGAGGCGTCTCGAAGTCGTTCTTCTTGGTCTTCGAGTGGGAACCCCAGCCGCAGCCTTCGCCCGCCCAGGTTGCCGGCGCAACGACCCCCAGGGCGAAAGCGACACAAAGAGCACTGATCAGTTTACGCATGACCGACAAACCCTCCTGTTTAAATGCGTCTGGAGCACACCGGCACCATTGTACGCGCCCCCGCGCCGGCATGAAAGTTACCAACGAAAACTCGGACTAACTAACTGATTAAATTGAAATAACTAATAAGCTCGCGATTCCGGCCCCGCCGGGCACAATCCCGGTCCGGCGCCCGCCCGAGCGGCCGGCGGCCGCGCGGGAATCAGCGTCACAGGACGCCCCGCAGCCGATTCCGGGCGTTCCTGGGGTCAGGCGTCGGTGGCCTCGGAACCCCAGCACCTGCATGAGCGGCGCGTTTATGTCGCAACCCGCCACGGTGCCGGCGCTGACGACGGCCCGGGCCCCCGGGCGGCCGCCTGCATGAACGGCCAGCTCGCACAGCGCGTTCGGGCGTGAGTGGCCGGAAAGCCGGCTGGCGAGTGCCAGGTTCCCGGCCGGCGTCGAGGGACGTTGTTCTTTCCGACCGGCATAGCGTTCGCCCGGGTCTACGCCTCTTCAGACGGCGTCACGTATACGCCGACAAACCCCGCATGACGATATCGGTGTAAGTGACGACGCCCAGGATCTCTCCGTGCTCGATGACGGGGGCCACCGCGATGCCGAACTGGCCGAACAATCTCGCGGTGTAGCGGATATCCATTTGCGGAGCCACCGCAATCACCGGCTTCGACATGATCTCGTAGATGTTCACGCGCTCTGGCGAGCGATCGGCAGCAATGACTTTCGTGGCAATGTCCGACAGCAGCACGATGCCGTACTCATCACGCTGGTCGCGCTTCTTGACGATGATGCAGCGCGACTCGGTGCGTTCCAGCTCGGCAACCGCGGCGCCGACCGTCTGCAGCCCATCTATCAGGATGTAGCGATCGTTCATCACGTCGCGCACCTGTACCGTGGGTGTTTCATTCATAGCTGGTCCTCGACGAACGTTGAGAGCTTCTCTACCTGATGGGAAACGCCGACCACGTCCTCGACGTCGACCTGCACCGCGATACCGCGCCCCGGTTCGCTGTCGAAGCCACCGGCAACGGCTATCGTCTCGAGTATCCGCCGGCTCATGTGCTCCTCGACCACGAGCAGCAGCACGTCGCGCTGGGTCTCCATCGATAACCCCAGAAACGTCTTCGCCGGTGTCAGTCCCTCGCCGCGCGCGGTGTTGATCAACGTGACGCCGGTCGCGCCGGCTTCGCGCGCGGCGCGGGCCACGTCGTTCGATATCTCGTCGTCTACGACGACCACGATCAGCTTGAAATGCATGGGTCGGTCCTCGTGGGTAGCGTGTTCACGGTGCGTCGATGCGCCGCGTGCGGCCGCGCAATTCCGATATCTGCGCGTAGGCCAGCACGCTCATGATAGGGAACAGGCTTGCAAACGCGATCAGTCCAAAACCGTCGATCAGGGGGTGGCGCCCAGGCACGGTTTCCGCGAGCCCGAGGCCGAGTGCGGCGACCAGCGGCACGGTGACGGTAGAGGTGGTCACTCCGCCGGAGTCGTAGGCCAGAGGGACGATCTGCTTTGGCGCGAACCAGGTCTGAACGATTACCAGCACATAGCCGGCGATGATGTAGTAATGGATCGGTGACCCGGTAACGATACGGTAGGCGCCGAGCGCAATTCCGAATGCCACGCCGATCGCAACCGCCAGGCGCAGCCCCCAGACACCGATGGCGCCGCCCGAGATTTCGTTAGCCTTGAGGGCAACGGCCAGCAGCGACGGTTCAGCGACCGTGGTGCTGAAGCCAATGGCAAACGCAAACAGGAACACCCAGTAATAGTCGTGCCATCGCAGCGCAGCCGTGACGCCACCGGGCATGAGAAACGCCGGGCTGGTGAGCTGGGAGGCCATCAGGCGACCGAGCGGAAACAGGGTGAGCTCGAGGCCGACCAGAAACAGCGACAGACCCACCAGCACGTAGATGAACCCGACCAGCACCCGGCGCAGGTTGGGGATCGGCCGCCGCAGCACCAGCAGCTGAAAGCCGATTACCACCGCGGCGATGGGTAACACGTCGCGGATCGTCGACAGGAAGGTCGTACCGATAGGGCCGAGAAGATCGCTCACAGCAGCATGCCGTAAACGAGCACGAAAATGATCGGCGTGAGCGAGGCGAAGGCAATCAGCCCGAAACCGTCCACCATCGGGTTGCGCCCGCGGATCGACGAAGCCAGACCGATGCCGAGCGCGGTCACCATGGGTACCGTGATGGTCGAGGTGGTGACGCCTCCGGAGTCGTAGGCGATGCCGATGATCTCCCGCGGCGCGAACGCCGTCAGCGTGACCACCAGCGCGTAGCCGATAATGATGAACACATGGATCGGCCAGCCCTTGAGGATACGTATCACACCAAGCACGATGGCCAGTCCCACGGACACGGCCACCGTGATCCGCATGCCCAGCGCGTAGTTGACACGCGCTTGCTCGGACGCCTCGATGCTGCCGGTGTCCGCGGCGGCGTCCGCGGCTTCGGCGGTGACCGCGATCAGCGCCGGCTCTGCCACGGTGGTGCCAAAGCCCAGCGCGAACGCAAACAGCAGCAGGGCCACAAGGCTGCCTTTGCGCGCAAAGGCATACGCCATCGACTCCCCGAGCGGAAACAACCCCATCTCCAGGCCGAAGACGAAGAAGCTCAAGCCGGCGATGATCACCGCGGTGCCCGCCAGCAAGGCCAGCAGATCCGGCAGAGGCTGGCCGACCACCAGCAGCTGGAACAGCGCAATTACCACGACGATCGGCGCCAGATCGCGCGCGCTCTGCAGCGTTGCGCGGATAAACGCGAGAAACGACTTCACTGGGCGATGCCCTTGCTGGTCCTCGAAACCCCGCGCCAGACTGCAGAACCAGGGCGGGGATTATCTTGCGCTACATCAATTTGGTGGGGAAAACGCGCCTCACCCAAGGGACAGGCGTTGCGTGTGGCAAACCCCACAGCGCCAGGACGCTGGACCCGCTACCTTTCCTTTCGCACGTCATTCCGACTGCGTTTTTGTGACTCCGGTGCATGGCTTACAGCGACTCGACCTTTCTGCTCTGGTGGACGCACGGCGGAAAACGGCGGGAGTTCCGCGACCCGCGCACCAACCTGTGCAGCTGCTCGTACTCGGGCCCGGAGCAGCGGGCAACCGCAGCGGCCGCTGCCGCACCGGTGCCTGCCGGAACGGTTGAACAGGACACTTACGACGACTGCCGCATCACCACCGCGGCTTGACTGCCCGCGAGCGCTTGCGCCGCATCCCGTTTCATCCAGACTCTACCGGTAAGACGATAAGTTGCTTTTGGGCGCTTCCCTCCCTGGAGCACTGTGCCACTGCGTTCAGGGCGTCCAAAAACCCAGCCTCGACTGACACGCACCGCGTGGCGTAATCCTGGAACCGAGCGAGTTCGCCGCCGTCGACGGTTTCCACGGCCGGCTGCGCCGCCTTACCGGCGAGGTGCAGGTGGTCGAGGCCGACGGGGATGTGCTCACGCCGGCCGCCGCCGGATTTGTCGTACGCGAGTCGCAAACCGTGCGCACGGGTGCCGACGGCCTGCATGTATCCGTGACGAAACGGGGGACAGATTTACAGATCTGTCCCCCTACCGCGGTCAACGCCCTGCGCGCACGAGCCCACCCAGGCCGACATCTTCGAGCGCGCTGTTGATGAGGCTGCGCACCGCGCCGGCATCGGGAAGACTCAACGCACGCTCCAGGAGCTCGACCGCGTGGGCGCGCGAGATAGAGCGTATGACCCACTTGATCCTGGGCAGTGACGAGGCCGACGCGCTCAGGTGATCGAGCCCCATGCCGAGCAGCAGCACCGCGCCCACCGGGTCCCCGGCCAGCTCACCGCACAGGCTGACCGGCTTGTCCAGCTGGTGAGCCCGGTCGACGGCGTGCTTGATCGCGCGCAGAACCGCCGGTGCCAGATGATTGTAGAGGTGGGCCACGCGCGGGTTGCCGCGGTCGACGGCGGTCAGGTACTGGGTGAGGTCGTTGGTGCCGATGGAGAAGAAATCGGCTTCCCGGGCAAGCGCATCGAGCCCGAAGAGCGCGAGTGGGACTTCGAGCATGACGCCCAGCGGCGGGCGTACGACCGAAACCCCTTCCTCGTCCAGCGCGTCGAGCACCTGATCCAGCAGCACCCGCGCCGCGCGCACCTCCGAAGGCTGAGACACCATGGGCAGAAGCACGCTCAGGTTGTCGAGCCCCGCGCTGGCCCTGAGCATGGCCTTCAGCTGGGCGAGCAGGATCTCGGGATGCTGCAGTGCGACACGGATCCCGCGCCAGCCGAGCAGCGAGTTGGTTTCCTCGATGGGGAAGTAGGCAAGCGGCTTGTCACCGCCGATATCGAGCGTGCGCATCACGACCGGCCGGGGCGCAAAAGCCTCGAGCATGCGCCGGTACGTTTCGTACTGCTCGGACTCGCTGGGGAAGGATTCCCTCAGCATGAACGGGAACTCCGAACGGTACAGCCCCACCCCGGCGGACTCCACCCGCAGGCTGGGCTCGATGTCGGAGACCAGACCGGTATTGGCGTAGAGCAATATGCGCGTCCCGTCGGTCGTTTCCGCGGGCAGGTCGCGCAACGCCTCGAGCTCGGCCGTCAGCGCCTCCTCTTCGCGCTCGAGCCGGGCGAACTCCGCAACGACCGCCGGGGCGGGATCGATGAAAACGCGACCGATGTAACCGTCGATGACCACGCTGTGCCCGGCGAGCCGTTCGGTCGCCAGATCGCCGAGTCCCATCACGGCGGGCACGCCGAGCGCGCGAGCAATCACCACCGTGTGCGAGAGCACCGAGCCTCTGAGACAGATGATTCCCGCCAGCCGTTCCCTCGGTACATCGGCGATACGGGCCAGGCTCACCTCGTCGCCGACGAGCACGGTCCGTTCGGGGAACTCTCTGGGCGCGCGGCTATCGACCTGTAACTCGAGCAGCAGCCGGCGACCGACAGCGCGGATGTCCTCCGCGCGCGCGCGCAGCCGCTCGTCTTCCATCGCCTCGAACACGGCGACCAGCTCACGAATGGCATCGCGCAGCGCGGCGGGCGCCCACAACCCCTCGTGGATCCGCTCGAACACGCGCGTCGCCAGACTCTCGTCTCCGACCAGCAGCGCGTACACCTCGAACAGCGAATGCGCTTCGCTCGGGAGCAGACCCTGCATGCGTTCCCCGCTCGCGATCAGCTCCGCCTGAACAGCGGTGACCGCTTCCCGAAAAGCGGTCACCTCGACCTCCGTATCCGCCGCCGTGCGGTCCGGCACGGCGTCCAGCTCGGCGAACACGGAGGCGGCGACGACTTCACCGATCGCGACCCCCGGTGCACCGGGAACGCCCTGCACGTAGGTTGCCTGAGGACCCCGCGGCAGTTGGATCCGACCGTCGGGGCGGGCGAGCGTCATCGCCAGCACACCGGCCAGCTGCGCAGTGGCGGTGACCAGAAAGTCTTCCTGGCGGGTGCCGAAGCGCCGCCGGTTCCTGCGGAACACGATCAGCACGCCGAGCACTTTCCCGCGGTGAATCATCGGGGCGCCCAGAAACGCACCGAAACGCTTCTCGCCGGTGACCGGAAACGGCCGGAACCTCGGATGCACCGAAGCGTCTTCGAGCGCGACGGGCTCACGGCGCTCGCGCACCAGCCCCACCACGCCTTCACCCGGGGCCAGCCGCACCTTCCCAATCGCTTTGCGATCGAGCCCGTCCGTTTCCATCAGCACGAGATAGTCATCCGACGGATCGACGAGGTAGGCGGCGCACGCAGCAACACCCATGGCCTCGCGCACGCCCTGTACCGCGCATTCCAGCGCGGCACCCAGGTCCGCCGCTTCGGCCACCCGGGTCACGATAAGGCGCAGTTGTTCGATCATCCGCGGTTCATCTCCACGCGCAGCTCGACGAGTTACCGGAACCGCGCGTGTGGCTCGGTTGCTGCGATTGGCGCACATCATATTTGATTTAAGGGACGATCACCCCGCCAAAAGTATGGCCGGGCAGGCTGGCATGGCTGCCCGCGGCGAGGTCATGCCCCTCTTGCTGACAGCACTCTAAAGCACTGTTTGGCCATATGGAAACATTCTGCCGGCGGCGTTTTTCGCCGCGACCCGGAAG
>JAHELT010000005.1:0-850 GCA_024644045.1 Chromatiales bacterium
TGTTGATGTCTGAATACACTTTGATTTGTGGATAGGTCACCGAGAATTCACGGATGAACCAACCGAGTGTCGCCACCAAGCCCAAGTCGTCCAACATCGCTGGGCGTAGCCGCAGGGCTACCTGCTGGATCTCCTCCAGCGTGGAGGCGAGTTTGAGGCTGATAGTACCCAAACGCGATCGCTGTGCTTCACTCAGCGCGGGTTGAGTGTCCTGGGTGAAGCGTTCCAGGTCGAATTTCGCCGCGCGCAGCCTCACCCCGATAGTATCGTGCAGCTCACGCGCGATGCGTTTTCTTCTATCTTCGATCGCTTCCAGCTTGGCTTCTGGTGGTTGTCGATGGTTCTCGGTCATAGTCGCGAACCTTTTTCAGTTGCACCCGTCGGGGCTACCCCGCCTTCTTTCGCGTTCCTCGAGTAGCTGCGACGCACGGAGATACAGCCGCTCGAGACGACGCAGCACTATACACGCAAGATTCGTGCGCTAAATTAAAATCGACGGAATAGCAGGGTAATACGAACTCCAACCAGACAGCCGATTCAACGTTTGTAAAGTTACTCGACGAGTTCCATGGCCATTTCGCGTAATCACTCTGAGCGGAGCATCGAATGCTCTTCCGTTATCCCGAACGGAATTGACTGGGCTTAGGCCATCGCGCCGCTGCTGGATCCTCGATCGGATTCGAGAATGACACTACAAACACGCTGCCGCTTTGCGTAGTGCCTCCGGGCGTGAGTCCAGGATGTGGTCGGCTGGAATCAGGCGCGTCACGCCAATCGTTTCCAGCGTGTTCCGAGCACGGCCCTGTACGCCGCACAGCATGACGATATCGTTGTCGGCCTGAACCGTAAT
>JAHELT010000005.1:860-75309 GCA_024644045.1 Chromatiales bacterium
ATGATGGCTTCTTCCCGGGTATGGCACCAAAGGCGCCAGCGACCAGGTCACCCAGGCCCCGGCCCACCAACCGGGCACTGAGTTCGATCCTACTATTGCCGACGGTGTGTGGTATACGCATTGGACGGCCTAATCCGCCGCAGACCTATGGTCTGCCTCGTATCGGGCATGGCCTGTTCGCGACGGGCCCTGCTCAAACACTGCAAGAGCGGGAAGGAGGCTTACGCCTTTTTACCACTGAACCTGGTGCCGCCCGCCCGATGCTCCGGTCTAGATCAAGATCTTGTAGGCTAATTTGGTTCAACCACTAGAACGACCACTCGCCATTGGTTTCAACCTGAAGGTAGTCGAGAACCTTTGTGTTTTCTTGGCTCTGGTTCTTAAGCATCGAAAAATTGAGTCTGCCCCCTGGACTGCTTGGATGACCATATTGCCATCACTGTACATCGTTTGCAGCGTGCGTTTTACTCACTGCCAAACACTACGTGTTCAACACACGAAAGATATGTGCGAACACTTACAAGTAATAAGTACACTTACGTAGAGAAAGTCAGATCCGATGAAAAAACGCCGGAATAGTTGCTTAGCCGGCGTACGGATCAAGGGTTCCGATCCCCTTGAACCGCTGACTTGAACCGTTCACCGACCCGGGAGAGGCAACGGATACTCGATGTTCAGACACAACCTGAAAAAGCTGCGCGATGAACTCGCAGACAATGACCTGGAGGCCGCCATCATTACCGATGATGATTCGGTCTACTACTTCACCGGCTACTTCGATTACCTGCACATGGAGTTCGGCCGCCCGACCATCCTGATCGTTCCGCGTGGGGGCGAAAGCCTGTTGATTACCCCAGGCGTCGATCTCAACATGGCCCGGACGCATGCCCGGGTGGATCGCATCGCCACTTGGAACGACGGCCTCGGTGATGAATGGCGAGCGGAAATTCCCCGGGCGGTCAGCGGCATGCGGAAAGTTGCTATAGAAACTCGCCGGATGCCTCCGCTGGTCCGGCTCTACTTAGATACGCTCATCGACGAAAGCAGCCTGGTGGATGTCACGCCCTTGGTATCCGAAATGCGGATGATCAAGTCCGAGCAGGAGCTGCAGCTTGCGCGACACGCCGGCGAAGTCGCCAACGTCATGATGAACGCCGGCCGCGAAGCGATTGCGCACGGTATCCCGGAGTACGAAGTGGCACTGGCCACCTCGCGCGCCGGCACCCGTAAAGCCGCCGAGCTGCTGGCCCGCCACTACGATGCAACGGAAATGTCTCCCAATACACACTTCCTGCAAATCATGGCTTCAGGGGAAGACATTATCAAGACCCATCATCGCGCATCTACTCGCATCATGAACTGCGGCGAACCGGTATTCCTGTGCTTCTGCGGCATGACTGATTTCCATCGCTTCAAACTGGGCTTCGATCGCACCTTCTGGATTGATGTCATGCCGGACACCAAACAACGAGAGGTTTACCAGATCGCGGTAGACAGCCAGGCCGCAGCGCTGAAGGTTCTGCGCCCCGGAATCACCGCGGAAGAGGTACACGCGGAATACGCCGAAGTGATTCAAAGCGCCGGCTACGACTATCCCTTTCGCTGCGGCCGCGGAACCGGCTTCAGTTTCCTCGAACAACCCCAGCTGGTCTCCGGTGACAAAACCGTGCTTCAGGCGAACATGGTGTTCGCCGTCGACGGGTCAGTGAGCACCCCAACGTTCCGCGCCCAGGTTGGCGACAGCTTCATTCTCAACGACCTGGGCCATGAACAGATCACCCGTCATCCCACGTCTTTGGAAGAAGTCATCATCAAGAACTAGACGGAAAGCGGTCACTCAACAGCGTTAGAGACGAGGAAACCGTGACTCGCCTCCGAGGAACTGTTGCACACCCCTGTCGACAATTCTTACACTACCTGCGCATTCACCACACCGCCGCACCCGGCGAGCGAAAGGTTGATCGACCGCACAATTTTCGAAGCCTGGTTCGGGGATACTGCAGGGCCGAAAACTGTCAGAAGAAAATTGAACGCCACAGGGGCTTCGATCTGGTCACGATGACCCGACAACGCCTTGTGCGAGCGGTATAAGGGATAGATTTGTTCACTTCGCGAACGGACCGGGTTCTTTCGCCGTCGAATGGATCCAGCAAATAAATTCGCCCCCCTTTGCCATTGCGCTTTTTTCTTGCCGCGCGGAGCATGACAGACCTAGCGCGCATCCTTGCGCACTAGGCGATGCCGCGTGAAGCACGCGCGCATCCTGCGCGCATTGGGGTGATGCCGGACCGAAAAACGACTCAATACAGTTCGCGGTTCAACCTGCGAACGCTGGGACTCCTGCTGGCTGTTCGAGGAGAGATGAACAACCCGTTGCAATCAGTATCAACGCGACAGCAGTGGCGATAGATACGATGTTCACGTTTGTTCTCATTTCGATACTGGCGTGTCGACGCATGTTGCCGGTCGAGATGCTCTGAATACATGACTTGACCCACAAAACGGAAAATCTTTCCGTTGCAAGTTGATATTCACTGTTGCAAAGGCCAGCGAATTCAATCAACTTCCAGCGGAACTCGCTGGACTTTTTTTACGAACACCGGTCAACGAATCGTAATTCGTTTCGTCCGTAACCCGTGATCAGAAAAGCTATAAGTATACTGTCCCTGCAATAAGCTCGCCGTACTGTCACCCGCGTCAAAGGCAACGTTTTACGACGCGCGGTCCGACCAGCAAAACGTCTTGTTAACTCTGTGGATTCGATCACGTGGCCCTCGTGGATGCGATCACATTATTCTCGGCGTTAAGAATACTTAATACGCTACCTACGATGATGTACATGGAAAGTCGAATGCGGATACAAGATCAGAGATTCTGTTGCGAGTCTGTTTTCGGCCATGCGTTCCATTGTTGACCAATAACGACAGTAGTTGTGGATTAACAATTAACCGTAATCAGTGAAGGAAGTGTTATGAGCTGGAACTATATTTCATTCCTCCGAAAACCAACTCGCTGGCTCGCGTCCGCGGCCGCTGTTTGTGTCGTCGGAGGAGCGTTGATGCCCGATGCGGCCTTAGCGAACAGTCGAGACCAGGCGTTCACACTGCACACGCGACTTGCCGGTGTGCCACCGACGCCTGCAGTTCTCAATACGATGACTCAACAGATCGATTCTGGTCAGAGCATTAACGCCGCTTATGAGGCCATGTCGAATCCGAATTTCTACAACTCCACGTTGAAGAACTTCGTGACGCCCTGGACCAACAGGGATCAGACCGTGTTTGCGGAGCTGAATGACTACACCGCGACGGTTATCGGCCTGATTCGCGACGACCGTCCCTTTACCGACGTGCTCACCGCGGATGTCGCCTATGTGGGCGCCGGCGGTCTGGGCCTGCCTGCTTACTCGCAGACCAACAACGACCACTATGTTGCGATGGAGGCGCAGGGAGTCGACTTGGGCGATCCGGCGCAGCTCGTTGCGACCATGCAGACGCAGCTGCCCAACTCGCCGCTCACCACGGACGCAACCGCAGGCGTCATGACGACGCGCGGCGGCGCTGCCGCGTTCTATTTCGCCGGCACCAACAGGGCGATGGTCCGGTTCACGCTCATCAATTACATGTGCCGTGATCTGGAGCAGCTCAAGGACATCACGCGGCCGTCCAACTTCATTCGCCAGGACGTTTCCCGGGCGCCCGGCGGCGACAGCGCGGTGTTTCTCAATAACTGCATCGGCTGCCACTCGGGCCTCGACGCGGTCGCAAAAGCGTTTGCCCATTACGAGTGGGACCAGGATCTGAATCAGCTGATCTATACGCCAAACGAAGTGACTGCCAAGCATTTGATCAACAGCACCAACTTCCCGCTGGGCTACGTGACCACCAACGACAACTGGGTGAACTACTGGCGTCAAGGGCCGAATGCTGTTCTGGGGTGGAGTCCCAACGGCGCCGGCAGCGGCAGCGGAGCCAAGAGCTTCGGCGCGGAACTTGCCGGATCGCGGGCCTTTTCCACGTGTCAGGTGGAGAAAGCCTTCAAGCACGTTTGTTTACGTGAGCCGACCACGGGCGCGGACGTGCTCGCGGTTGAACGCATCGCTGATGTATTCGAAACGAATCAATACAACATGAAGCGTGTGTTCGCAGAAACCGCTGTCCATTGCATGGGCAATTAGTCTTATTTCGTTGGGAACATATGTCGGAGTAAATGGAAATGAGAATGGCATTTACAGAATCTTCTACGTTGCTCGACCAGAGCAACGTGGGCACTAGAGCGGTATTTCTGGCCTGTGCGCTGAGTCTCGCGGCCGTCGGTTGCAGTCCTGGTCAGAGCGGCGGCTCCCGCGGCGGCGGCGGCCCTGGCGGCGACACCCCTGTCGGTGCAAGCAGAGACGGCTTCGTCCAGTTTGTTCAGCCGCTGCTGACCGAGCACTGCGCGGGTTGTCATACCGATGAGAACCAGATCGCCCAACGTCCCTACATCGCGCACACCGATGGCGACACGGCTTATAGCGAAGTCATGGCCGGGCAGTACGCCAATCTGGTTGCCCCGCGCTCCTCACGCCTGGTCGTACGGCTGGACCCCGAATCCCACAATTGCTGGGATAACTCGTGCCTGAACTCGGCCAACGAGATGACCACTGCAATCACCAACTGGGCTAACACCTCGGGTACCGGTGGCCAGACTGACCTGTTGGAACTGACCACGCCGGTCGCGATGTTCGGCAGCAGCAATGGCTCCGCACGCGACAACAGTGGTGCAATCGCCTTCTACGATTTCAAGGCCGGCATGGGAGAGACGGCGTTTGATCGTAGCGGAGTAGCGCCTGCGATCGACTTGACGCTGGTCGGCACCGAGTGGGTGCCCGGCGGAGGGATCCAGTTTCCCGCGGCTGCCACCAAGGCTTTCGCCCCGCAGGAAACCAGTGTCAAGCTGTTCAACCGTATTGCGGATGCCAACACGGGCTCGCAGGCGTACAGCGTCGAGGCCTGGGTCATTCCGGAAAACAACGCCCAGGACGGCCCTGCGCGTATCGTCAACTACTCGGTGGATACGGGTAACCGTAACTTCGGCACCGGTCAGGTCGGCACCTACTACATTTTCCGGAATCGTTCGCCGAACTCCAACAACAACGGTTCAAACCCGAACCTGAGAACGCCGGACAACTCCCTGGCAACCAGTATCCAGCACGTCGTGGCAACCTTCGACCAGCAGAACGGTCGCCGCCTGTACATCGATGGCCAGCTGACCCTGGACTCGACCACGGATCCGGATCCGACGGTACCGACGACCCTGGACAACTGGAACAACACCTATCGGCTGATACTGGGCAACGAGCACACCGATGACCGGCAATGGCTGGGACAGATCCTGCTGGTCGCAATCTACGACAAGTCACTGACGCAAGCGCAGATTGCCACGAACTTCACAGCCGGCATCGGCGAGAGCTTCGTGATCAACTTTGACATCAGCGATCTCGTCAACCAGCCGCAGACTTACATCCGGATGGAAGCGAGCCCGTTTGACAGCTACGGATACCTGTTCGGTCGCCCGACGCTGCTGTCGAGCGGTCCGCTCGATGCGCCGATCAGAAACATGCGTATCGCGGTCAACGACGTCGTTCCGGTGGCAGGTCAGTCCTTCAGCCGCTTGAATGAGACCCTGACCAGCGATCAGCAGCTGATCTCCGGCCTGGGTGCGGTGATCAAGCAGGATCTGGGTTCGGAGCAGGACACCTTCCGTCTGGCGTTTGAAGTGATCGGTGACCGGCAGAACCTGTTTGTCGAGCCGGTCCCGTCAAGCCCACCGCTGATGGATGACGGACAACCGGCGACGGCCATTAACGGCGTCCGTACCTTCGATCAGATCAACGACACCATGTCTTCGCTGACGGGTATAGACAAGCGTTCCGGCGTGATCGGCACGACGTTTGACGAGCTGCGAACACAGTTCCCTGTGTCACCCGCCATGGCATCGTTTGTCGCCGGGCAGCAGGTAGCCGTCAACAAACTGGCCCTCGAGTACTGTGATGCAATGGTAAACAACGCTCAGGCCAGAGCGGCGATCTTTGGAAACTTCAATTTCGGTGCGACGGTCAGCAACGCGCTTGACGCAGCTGGTCAGAGCGCGGTCACCAACGCATTGTGGGACAACATGGTCGGCTCCAACATGGCGCGGCAACCCGACGAAAGTGCCTTCAAAGCAGAGCTGAACGCGTTACTGAGCACGCTGGTCGGCAACTCGCCAAATGGTGATGCCGTTCGGACGCGCAGTGTGGTAGCGGGCGCTTGTACTGCGGTACTCGCCAGCAGTGTTGCAACGGTTCATTAATGGACATCATTGAAGATTTGGAGACAGAACGATGACACGATCAAGACGTAAACACGTTGATCAGAACCCGCTGCGCAACCTGGAAGGCCATGGCCAGCCGATCAGCCGTCGCGAACTGCTGGGAAGGGGGTTTATCTCGGGCGGTGCCGTGATCGCAGGGCCCAGCCTGATGGGATTCTTCGGCCGCAACGCGTATGCGCAGGTAGAGTGCGCGGTCAATAACAATCCCGTCGGCAGTCTGCCCTTCATCTGCATGGACCTGGCCGGTGGCGCGAACATCGCCGGCGGCAACGTGATGGTGGGCGGACCGGGCGGGCAGCTCGATGCCCTGACCGAGGGCGGCTATCGCGCGCCGCTGGGTCTGGCGCCGAACACCGCCGACCAGGTGGATGCCACGATGGGTCTGGTATGGCATGCCGACAGCGCGATGCTGGCCGGCATGCGGGAAACAGCCTCCGCCGACACCTTGTCGCGGGTCAACGGCTCGATCATTTGCACGAAGTCCGACAACGATACGGGGAACAATCCCCACAATCCGATGTACGGGATCAACAAGGCCGGTGGCGACGGTGAGCTGGTGAGCCTTATTGGCACCGAGAACTCCGAATCGGGCGGGCGCTCCCGTGCCCCCGCCAACATGGTTGATCCGGCAAAGCTGCCGACCAAGGTCGACCGTCCCAGCGATGCCACCGCGTTGGTGGATGCCGGACGCCTGGGCGAGATCCTGGCGGCCGCGGGCGATTCGACCGCGCTGCTGGATGCCCTCGAAAGGCTCGCAAGGTTGAAGCTGGACAGGGCAACTGAAGCACAGATGGTCAAAGACCTGATGGGCTGCAGCTACACGGAGAGCAAGGCGAGTATTGCACGCTTTGCCGATCCGACCGCGCTGGACCCGACGGCCGACCCGCTCATCAATAACGGCATTTTCACCGCCGCCGAGCTGGCGGACAGCCGTGACAACATCTACCGCAAAACGGCCTCAGTGATGAAGCTGGTGGTAGAAGGCTTTGCCGGCGCGGGTACGGTCGAAGTCGGTGGATATGATTATCACACCGGCAACCGCACAGTCGGTGAAGCGCGTGACCGGGAAGCCGGCCGCGCGATCGGGGCAATGCTGGAGTACGCCGCGCTGAAGAACACCCAGTTGATGGTGTACGTGTTCAGCGATGGCTCGGTGTTCAGCAACGGCAACCTGGACAACAACGCGGGAGGCAAAGGCGTCTGGACGGGTGATCGTTCCACCACCGCCGCCTCGCTGATGCTCGCTTACAGTCCGGTGGCGCGCCCAAACGTCATCATCCCGCAGCTCGGGCATTTCAACCCCGACGGCTTCATCAACCGCACCGCGTTGCCGATCAGCGACAACGTGTCGCTGCTGGTCGAAGCCGTAGTGTTGAACTACCTGGCGCTGAGCGGCACCCCGGGCATGTTCGAGCAGATCTTCCCGCAGAGCGGTCTGGGTGCGGGTGCTGCGCTGGACGCTCACATAGCGTTTGCGCCCCTGGCATAACGGCAGCGCCCCTCACGCGAGTGAGGGGTCAGCGGTATGCACACCGCCGTCGAGACCTCACCGGTTTCGGCGGCGGTGCGATTACAAGCCCGGAGAGATTTACCTGCTCCGGATAAGAATTTGGCCCTGGCAGAGAAGCGTCGTGTGCTCAACGTAACGTTGCACCCGGCGTTTCCGGAGGAAACCTGATGGCACGGATCGCACGTGTTGTTATTCCCGGCTACCCGCATCACGTCACACAACGCGGTAATCGCCGGCAGAAAGTCTTTTTCGATCCGTCGGACTACCGCACCTACCTGGATCTCGTCGCGGAAGGATTCCGGCAGGCTCGCGCCAAGTGCTGGGCGTATTGCCTGATGCCCGATCACGTGCATCTGGTGCTCGTCCCCGAGTCACCCGACGGATTGCGTCGAGCGCTCGCCGAGCCGCACCGGCTCTACACGCGGGAAGTGAATGCCCGGCAAGGGTGGCGCGGCCACCTCTGGCAGGAACGCTTCCACTCTTTCCCGATGGACGAAACCTACCTGTTGTCCTGCGTACGTTACGTGGAACGCAGCCCCGTCAGGGCCGGACTGGTATCACGTCCGCAGGAATGGCAGTGGTCGAGCGCGCGCGCGCGCCTGCTCAGCCTCGATGATCCGCTGGTCTCGCCGGCGCCAATGCTCGACCGCATAGACGACTGGTCAGCCTACCTCGCGACGGACAGCGAATCGCGCGTGCAGGACGCATTGCAGTGTCACGCGCTATCCGGACGGCCACTCGGGTCCGAACGCTTCCTGGACACGGCCGAGCAGGTTACCGGCAGGTTGCTGCGCCCGCAGAAACCGGGCAGGAAACCGCGCACCAAAAAGACGTCGAGTGAAAGCGTACCGCGCCTGTGAGGCGAGAATGGTAGGCGCGACAGGAGTCGAACCTGCGTTCCCCGTTGCGCCGTAACGGCGTTCTTTCTCAACCGCCGTCACGGGGTAACGGTGCTCTGCCACTGAGCTACGCGCCTATGTCGTTCTTCGCACCCGGAATGGATTGGGACTCTAGCGTGTTTACCCTATCCTCTATGCAATGATCGTGCGGAGTTGCCACACCTGAACCGATTCAACGACTTGGCGTAGCCGGCCCGCTGCGATCCGGCGGCGAGGCGTCAAGAATCCCGACTATTCCGACAGTATTTCGTTAACCGCTGCCCAGGTCTCGTCAACCCAGCCGGCGACGCCGGCGGCTTCGCGCAGGGCGGCGACCGAAAGACCGGTCTCTCGCGGCTCGAGCGCCGGGGCCCAGAAGGCAAGCTGCGCGACATAGAAGTCGGTTCCCCCCGAACCGATGAGGACCAGGGCCTCCCCGAAACGCCCGGCGCGGGCGAGCCCTTCCGCCAGGACGTTGTAGCGCGCACGGCTGCGGCGCGACTCTTCGAGCGCTTCGGCGAACAGCGATTCGGCCCACGGCGCCCCGGCGGGGAGCAGTTCGGCGGCTAGTATCGCGAACGCATCATGGCCCTTACCTTCGGCGTGAAGTTGCCGCGCGAGCGCCTCGGCAAGGGCGACGAGGTCCGGCGTGCGCCCGTCGCCGCTCACCGCCGCCGCACCCGCCAGCTCCGAGAGCGCCTGCAGACGCCACAGCGGCACTTCGATGCGCTCGGCGATCTCACGCGCCTGGTCGTACAGGCCGGCCCGCACCGCCGCCCTGGCGGTGCTCGCCAGCAACCTGGGGCGGGATTTGGGCTCATCCAGCGCATCGGCCGCGGCGGCGGCCTGCTCAAGGACCTGTTGCGCCGCCGCCGGCGCTGTCTCCGCCTGCCACGCTGCATAGTCCCGCAGCGCCATCACCCTGAGGACGGGGCTCTTGAGGTCCTCGATCCACCGGGGAATGTCCTCGCCCCGGCCGGCAGCGAGCATTGCCTGAACACTGGTCTCCGGCCGCCCGAGGTCGTACTCGAGGCGGTAGACGATCCTGCCCGCGAGGCCGAGCGCCGCATCGAGCCGTCCCGCGCTGGCGAAAGCAAGGGCCAGCGCGTGCTGCACCTGCTGCTTCCAGTAGAAAAACAGATCGGGGTCTTCGATAGCGGCGGTGTCATCGAGCAGTCCCTCGTCGATCCTTCGCATCGCATCGCCGTAGCGCAGCATGGCTTCGCGCTCCGACACCTCGGTAATGAGTTCAGCGATGCGCTGGGCGCGTCCAGGCTGCCCGGCATCGATGACCGCCTCGATGACCCGCTTCAGTACCTGGGTTCTGCGATTGCCGGGCCGGTGGGCGCGCGCTGCTTTCAGGGTCTTGTCAAACACCGGCGCCGCGGCGGGGTCTCTCCTGCGGGCGAGGTAGGTGGCCAGGGTGCGCAGCTCACGGACCCGGTGGCCGGTGGCCGGCACCGCCTCCGCGGCCCGGATGCAACGCTGGAGCACCTCTTCGCGTTCCGGGCGCCCGTCCTCGTCCAGTGTCCTCAGCAGGTCGAAGAGCACACCCGATTGCGTGCTCTTGTTTTCAATCGTGGTTGTGGTATCCAGCGCATCCTCGAAGGTACGCGCGGCACCGGCATTGTCGCCGCCGGCGTGCATTCCCCGGGAGACCCGGTATAGCGTCGCGATTCGATCGGTGATGGAGGCAATCTCGCCCGCGACCTCCAGAGCCTGCTCCGAATCACCCGAGGCGGCGAGCGCTTCGGCGAAGGCCGGCGCCGCACGCAGCGGGTCCGGCGTGTTGACGAATCGAAAACCGCCGCGTCCCTCCTCGCGCAGCACCGCGTTGTGCGCTTCGTTCTCTTGCATGAGCTGCTCGGCAACGGCACGGATACCTCTGGCGGCCTCGCGAAAGACCGGAACTGCCGCCGGGTCCGCGCTTTGCGCCATCGCGATCGCCAGCCCCTCCAGCGCTGCGGCGCGTCGCTCCGGATGCTCGATGTTGCGCGCAGCCGCGCGGGCACTGTCGAAAACCCGTGAGGCGTCGGGAAGACCAAGCCGGGCCAGCACGCCGGCAAGGTCCCTGAGCGCCTCGGCCTGCGCCATCGGTCTGTCACAGTCGAGGGCAGCGGCCTCGGCGTCCCTGAAACAACGGCCGCTCTCGGTGTCGCCCGCTTCGCGATGCCGTGTGGCGAGTTCGAGGAGCGCGGCCGAACGGTCCTCGGCATGGAAAAGCGACTGCGCTACCCGCCTCGCTTCCTCGAAAGCCCCGGCCGCCATGGCGGTCTTTACGAGCCCTCGTCCGGCATGGTGCCAGCTGTAGTCACGCGCGCGATCCAGTTCGGCAGCGGCATCGAGCGCCCGGTCCAGCAGTACTCTGCGGTGCTGCTTGGACGCGAGTGTGAGCGCGACGGCGACCAGCGCCTGACCGCGTACTCCGGCATCGGGTATCGCGTCGGCGATCTGTTCTGCGCGCTCGGGAGTCCCGGCCTGCGCCACGCGCGTTGCCAGATCGCACAGCGCTTCACTGCGTATGCGGGCGTGCGGGATCGCCTGGATGTGCCGCTCGGCCGTGTCGTGATCGCCGGCTTCCGCTTGTGCTCGTGCAAACGCTGCGAGCGCTGCGGCCTGCTCCTTTGTCTGTGAGTGCTCGCGGTGGAGGCACGCAAGCTCGAGCGCTCTGTCACCGGAGCCGGCACGCACCAGCGCCTCGGCGGTGATTCCCAGAGCCTCTTCCCGGCGCGACGCATCCTGGATCGCGCGCGCGATCGATTCCGCCTGCTGCAGCCGGCCGTGGCGCACGTTGCACTGCACCAGGTTCACCTGTGCCGAGGCCCGCGAGTACTCGTTTCTTATGGCCGGCAGGCTCTCGGCCGCCCGGTCCAGGAGCCCGGCGTCCGCCTGACCCCGTTCCTCGAGGGCGGCGTACACCGCCAGCAGGCTTTCAACACGCGTGCCCGCGTCCAGGCGCAAGTGTGCATGGGCCTTGGCTTCCGCCGCTCTGTCGATCAGCACCAGGTTGACGAGGTCCTCATCCGTGTAGTCATCGAGCCGCCGCCCCACGACGACGCGGGCGGCCTGCACCCGCGTCAGGGCAACGAGGTCTTCGGGCCGTTGCTCGATAAGTGCCTGCCACACCAGCGTGACGTCCTCCAGGAATCCGGAGTCGTTATAACCGCATTGCACGTAACGCCTGTCGAGCCACGCCTGGTCTATCTGGCCGACCGCCCGATCGAAATCACCGCACGCAAGCAGGTGCGCGATCAGGTGGCGAAGGCCGTACTCGTCGGGCGGTGCCTGAGTCTCCAGGGTCCGCTGCGTGTAATGATCGGCGATGCGCCGGTGCATTGCCGCCGCATCGATGCGGTAGTCCAGGTTGGACGCGTCGTCGAAAAGAAAGCCGCGAAACGAGTCATGAAAGATCCGGAAGGGCCCGTCCGGGAAAGGACCGGAGAAGTACTGTTTGAGCGCGCGCAGGGTGGGGCCGGAATCTCTGCCGCTGATAGCGTTCAGCTGCGCGAGGGTCAACCCGTCGTCCCGAGCAGCGGCTACGAGTCCCAGGACCGGTTTCAGCGATGCCTCCCAGCGCTCCTCGTCGTCGCCGACCTCGCGGGTCAGGAAGTCGTGGTACAGGCCGGGGAGGTCCGGCGGCAGCGCGACCGCATCGAGCACTTCGGGCTGTTCGCTGGGGTGGCGCGCGAGCAGATCCTCAAGGACCAGACGCGCATAAAGAAAGTTACCGTCCGCCGCGTTCGCGACGCGCGCCGCGACAGTGTCTCGAAGCGCCTCGTCCAGTTCACGCAGATACTCCCGCGCATACTGCTCCACGTCGCGCCGGTTGTCCGGGGCCTGTTCGAGGTCCAGCGGCTCGACCTCGCGAAACCAGCGCAGGATCCGCGGATCCGGGCGACTGCTCACCAGCAAGCGTACCTGCGCCGGAAGGTCGGTCAGCTTGGTCAGCAGACGAACGATAGTGGTGGCACCACTGTGGGTGGCCCCCTCGTCCAGCGAATCCACCAGGATCACCAGGTTACCGCAGCCCTGCCGCTCGCAGCACCGCTTCAGGGGCTCGACCAGAACGTCGCGGAAGGCCGCTTCGTCGTCGTTCGAGGCGACATGCAGGTGCTCGATATGCACCGCGACGGCCCGGCCGCCGGCACCAACCTCACCCACCTTCTGCTCGACACGGATGTTGACGTGCGCCGAGACCGACTCGGCGAGCGACTCGGCAAATCCCTCTACCGAGTTGCTTAGCTGGTCTGCGACGCTTTCCAGGAAATCGCGCGGCGCAGTGCTCGAGGATTTTGCGACGCAGAAGTGCGATGCCTTGACGTAGCCGCGGATTCTGGCGAGTTGATCGCGCGGCAGGCTGTCTGCCGGCGCCGGGCCCGCCCCCGAGAGCCACGCCATGAGCAGGCTTTTGCCCGCGCCGGGTGGACCCGTGAGCAGAAACATCCGGCGCTCGGAACGCTCGATCCAGTCGAGCAGCGGCGGAAGCAGCCACTCGCGGCCGCGGAAGTGCTGTACGTTCTCCCTGAGGGGCGAAGGGATCATGTCAGAGCAGACTGACCACTTATGGGTGACTTTGTGTCATCGAACGACGGTATTGCCGACCGCGCCGTACGCAGCAGGACTAGCCGATGGTTTTTCCGTCGAAGCCCGTGAGGTCCTTCGCCTCGTCCACTTCCTGGGTAACATCGACCTCGCCGCTCTTCAGTGATTCGACCCGGACGCCGGTGACATGCTCCGCGACTTTGATTTTCTGGATAACCCTTATCTTCGGCCCCAGGTCGTCGAGCAGGGTTCGCACCTCCGCGGCGAATGCCGGGTCGACTTCGAGGTTCGCTCGGACAATGTCGGCGACGGCGGATGCATACCGCTTCGGGTGACGCTGAAAAAGTTCCAACCCCGCCTCGGCTTCTCTGTCACCCGTCCAGCGCTTCCTGAGCACGGCCAGGAGATCGCCTGCCTTACCGGCCGCGGCTTCCCCTGCCTGCTTTGCGAACGCCTCCGCGCCGATGCTGACGAACGGCGCTGCGACACTGACCACGCTGGCTGCGACGGCGGCAAAATCCATGGCCTTGCTCCTCAGGTTTCGGGATAGACGCGGGCGCCGTCCGGCCGCTCGCCGGCTGGGCAACTGACCGTCAGTCTACCTGCTCGGCGAGGCCGGAATCTATAACGCAGCGGGTGTCTGCCCGGCGCCGCCCTCAGGGATCGACTGCAGCGTGCTTCACGTTCAGGCGCGTACGCGTGATTTCCGGCGGTCGTAGAACGGTATGGCTTCGACACTGGCGGTGCAGCTGAAGTCGTCGCCGACGGCCTCCAGCCTCGTGCCCGGCGTTGCTGCATCCGGGCGCACGTGGCAGAGCGCGAGCGATTTGTTCATGCGGCGCGACCAGCAGGGGCTGTTCACCACGCCGACGTCCTCGCCCTCCAGCATCAGCTTCTCGCCGCCCGCGAGCGCATCGCTGTGATCAGCGACGATACCCGCACGCAGGAAGCGCTCCTTGCCCTCGGCGGCAAATAACGCATCCTTGCCGCGGAAATCGCCTTTGTTGCGCGCGACGGTAAAGCCGAGTCCGGTTTCCCACGGTGTGTGGTCATCGGTCATGTCGTACCCGTAGAACAGGAGTGCGGCTTCGATGCGCACCTTGTCGAGCGCCGTGAATGAACAGGGCATGACGCCGTGCTGCTCACCATGGCCGAGCAGGTTGTCCCAGATGTCACCAATCACCGCGCTGCCGGCGAGAATCTCATAGCCCCGTTCGCCGGAATACCCGGTGCGGGAAATGCGACACGCGTGGCCGAAAATCTCGCTCGCCTGGTGGTGAAAATATTGCAGCGCAGCCAGGTCCATCGGCGTGTGCGCATCGAGCAGCGCCAGCGCCTTCGGCCCCTGCACCGCAACGTTGTGCAGGTCGTCATCAAGCTCGAGGTCGACGTTCAGGCCTTCCACGGACTCCTGCAACCGCTCCATGCTCCCGCCCGACCCATGGCACAGCAGCCACTCGTTCCCGTCATTGTTGGCGATGATGGCGTCGTCGCTGACGGTGCCCCGTTCAGTCAGTATCGCGCCGTAGGCCGACTTACCCGGATAGATTATTGTCATGTCGCGGGTGATCACATGATCGACCGCTTTCGCCGCATCGGCCCCACGCACGTAGACCTTCTTGAGCGGAGACATATCGAACAGCCCCGCCGCCTCGCGCACCGCATCGTGCTCGTCGTTCGGATCCGAGTTGTATGTCCACGCCGTGCCCATGCCGTTCCAGTCCTCGAGGCCGGAACCCAGTGCAGTGTGGCGGGATGCCAGTGCGGATACGCGAGATAGCTCGGCGGTCATTTGCATTCTCCTGTACAAGCAGTGTCTCTGTGAGGGGCCGAGACGGCTAGTACCACTGATCTTTCGCCGCCCGCTTCTTTCTGTTCATGAAATCCAGCAGTGCCTCGTCGACGGCGGGATCCATCGCCGGGCGTTGATACTCGGCCAGCAGCCTGGTCCAGTGCTCGTAGGCGCGCTGCTGCATGTCCTTGCTGCCATCGTCAGTCCACTGCTCGAAGGATTTCGTGTCGCTCAGGGTCGAGTGGTAGTTCGTCTTGAAGTTGCGCAGGGTGTGTGCGGTGCCAAGAAAATTCGTGCCGATGCCGGCCTCGAGGTAAGCGTCTGCGCCGAGATCGTTGTCGTCCAACGCGAGCCCCTGAACCTGGCGCGCGATGCCGGCGCAACGATCCGCGTCCATGACGAACTTCTCGTAGCCGATGCTCAGACCGCCCTCGAGCCACCCCGCGGCCTGAAACACGAAATTCGCACCCGCCATGATCGCCGGATTCATCGTGTCCGCCGACTCCATCATGGCCTGTGCGTCTGCGATCTTGGAGGCGGTCAGATGGCCGCCGCAGCGAAACGGCAGCCCCAGCCGTCGGCACAGCTGTGAAATCGCCAGACAGGCGAGCGTGGATTCAGGGGTCCCGAACGTAGGTGCGCCGGTCTTCAGATCCATGGTGGTGAGGAAGCTGCCGTACACCACGGGCGCGCCTCTACGCACCAGCTGCGTCAGCGCAATGCCCACCATCGCCTCCGCGTGGGCCTGTGCGATCAGTGCGCCCTGCGTGACCGGGCTCATCGCGCCGGCGAGTATGAACGGCGATACCACATTACCCTGGTTCGCCCCCGCATAGGCACGCAGGGCACGCGTCATCGTGTCGTCATACACCAGCGGTGAATTGACGTTGATGTTGCCCTGTATAACCAGGTGTTCTTGCATGAACGCCTCGCCGAATACGATGCGCGCCATCGTCAGCGAATCCTCCGCGCGTTCCGGTGCGGTCACCGACCCCATGAACGGCTTGTCCGAGTAGCGCAGATGCGCATAAACCATATCCAGATGACGTTTGTTGACCGCGACATCCACAGGCTCGCACACAGTGCCGCTCTGGTGTTGCAGCGCGGGTGTCATGTAAGTGAGCTTGACGAAGTTCTGAAAGTCTTCGACCGTGCCGTAACGGCGGCCGCGCTTCAGATCGGTCACGAAGGGCGAACCGTATGCCGGCGCCAGTACCAGATTATCGCCGCCGAAGTCGATGCTCCGCGCCGGTGTGCGCGCGTGCATGCGAAAGGTTCTGGGTGCGGTCTCGCAAAGCGAACGCACATGCCCCCGGTCGAAGCGCAGGCGCTCCCCGTCCACCGTCGCCCCTGCCTCCCTGAACAGCTGCAGCGCGTCGGGATCACCGCGCAGCTCGATACCGATCTCGGCGAGGATCCAATCGGCGTGATTCTCCAGCGTTACCAGCGCCTCTTCGTCAAGCAGCTTGTAGACGGGCGTCCTGCGTCGGATAAGGGCGGAGGCGGTTTGCGGGCCCCGCTGACACTCGGCGAGATGTGCGGCGCGGCCGCCCCGGCGCCCCCGGCGCCGCGCGGGAACACCCGCGGGCGTGCGGTCCGAGGGCGGTGTGGAAGCGTCTCGCATTGTTCGATTTTCTTGCCCCGATCACGGCCGCTGGTCAGTTCAGGCCCAGCGATTTCTCGACTATATGCCGTATCCGGGACCGGGCACAAACCTAATGATTTGCACTATTCGTTCAAATAATCTAAACATTAGAGATGCGCTTCCTAGCCTACGACAGCCTGCGATTGTTCACCGTGGTCGCGCGCCATCTGAGCTATACCGCCGCGGCCGTCGAACTCAATCTGAGCAAAGGCGCGGTCAGCTATCGGATCGCGCGACTCGAGCACGGGCTCGGTTTCAAGTTGTTCCACCGCCAAAATCGCAGGATCTCGCTCACCGCGAAAGGGAAACGGCTGCTGAGCAATGCACGCACGGCTTTCGAGGAGCTGGAGACGGAGATCGAGACCCTGCGCCGTGACGGCCGCAGCGTGGTCACGATCGGTATGTCGACCTATTTCGCTTCGCGCTGGCTTTCGCCGCGGCTGATGACTTTCACGAGCCGGTTTCCGGCTGTCGGACTTCGGCTGCAACCCACGGTCGGTCCGGTCGACTTGCGCACGCAGGATATCGACATGGTAATCCGTTGGGGTAACGGTAAGTGGACCGACCTCGAGATCGAACGACTGTTCGACTGCCCTGCCTTCCCGACAGCGGGCGCTGCGATGGCACGCGCCGTCGAGAAATCCGGTCTGACGTCTGCATTGGAGAAGGCCACGCTGCTGCACGACTACGAAGGAAGCAACGCCTGGCGGAACTGGTTTCACGTGGCCGGCATGCCGTACCCCTCACAGCGCGAGGATCTCGTGATCCCTGATCCGAACGTGCGCGTACAGGCGGTCATCGACGGGCAGGGCGTCGCGTTGAATGACGCGCTGGTAAATCCCGAGCTGGAGGCCGGCAGGCTGTTTCGGATTTCCGAAGTTCGCCTGACAGATTACGGTTACTTCCTCGCCTTTCCCCGGCAGGCGCTCGACAACCCGGCGTTGAAACAGTTTCTCGACTGGATCACCCAGGAGGCGCGCGGCGAGAAAGACACGTCATCCTGAAGCGCGCGGGAAATCGAGTGCGATAGCCTGATTGTCGACAGCGGATCGGCTGCACGCCGACGAACCGCTGCAAGGCAGACAGACGTAACAAATGTTGACAATGGGCTGGGGGGAAACTGCTAATCTGCCCAGCCGGTTTTTTCGCTTCCGGCGACCGCCAACCAAAGGAGAGATAAACAATGTCTGTTGCACGAGTCACCGAGATCATAGCGCAATCGTCCAAGGGCTTCGACGAAGCGCTGCACGATGGTATCAAGCGCGCCAACAAGACCCTGCGCAATGTCAAATCGGTGTGGATCAAAGATCAAAGCGTCGACCTGAACAAGAAAGGCGCCATCGACACGTACCGCGTGGCCTTGAAAGTAACTTTCGTTCTGGAGGGCTGAGTGATGGAGCTGCTGGACGCCATTCTGGGCGCGGGCGGCGGTCGGGTGCTGCAACAGCTCTCCGGCCAGCACGGGCTCAGCACCGACCAGACCCGCAGCGCGCTGGAGCAACTCGTGCCCAACCTGGCCAACGGGGTCAATCGCAACGTAAGCCAGGCGGGTGGTCTGGAAAGCCTGCTGGGCGCGCTGCAGAAAGGCCGCCACGGCGACTACCTGGAACGGCCCGAAAAGCTGACGGACGAAGCCACGCGCCAGGATGGTAACAACATCCTCGGTCATCTGCTCGGGAGCAAAGAGGAAAGCCGGCGCGTCGCGGGCGAAGCGGCACAGAACACGGGCCTCGACGCCGGCATTCTGAAAAGCCTGCTGCCGGTTGCAGCGACCCTGGTCATGGGTGCCCTGAGCAAGCAGACCGCCGCCAACGACAACCCGCTCGGCAACCTGCTCGGCGGGCCAGGCGATCTGCTCAGCGGCCTGCTTGGCGGTGGCGGCGCGGGCAAGAGCACCGGCACCGACGTGGTCAGCATGCTGGGACGTTTTCTGAGCAAGTAACCGGCCGGCCGGCGTTGCGGATCACGCGAACTGCGAATTCGCGCCCGACGACCGGACCTTAATCCTTCTCAAACCACGAGCACGAGCACGACCGGGCGCCAGGCGTCCGGTCGGCCTGTCGCCGCGTGGTCCGCCCGTAAGCTCTAACAATTGTTCACAGAATGCGTCTTTACTGCGGCGTGCCAAACCCCGATTCTCACGTCCCGACAACACGAACCGCCACCTGAGGAATCTTCATGGATATCGTATCGATTGGCGTCAGTCTGCTCAGCGGCGCCGTAGGCGGCAACCTCGCCGGGAACCTGATGAAAAACCTGAGCCTCGGCACCCTGGGCAATTCGCTGGTCGGCATTCTCGGCGGCGGCATCGGCGGGCAGATACTGGGCGCGCTGGGCGTCGCTGCCGGCGGCGCCGGCGGTGAAACGGTGGATGTGGGCGCGCTGATCGGCAGTGTGGCATCCGGCGGCGTTGGCGGCGGTGTCCTGCTGGCGGTGATCGGTGCCGTCAAGCGCGTGCTGGCGCCCAGCGGAAACTGATTCAGGCCGCCGGCGCTAGTTTCTGTCATCCGCACACGGTGCCGCGCCGCGGCGACAACATCAAAGCAAAACCCGGACCTCTATTTCAATGCTTTGCGCTTTAATCGTACTGGCGATGGCGCTCGGCGGATTGATGAGCTGGCTGTTGCGGCCGGTTGCGGCCGACGCCTCGAAGGCAGCCGCCGCCGACATCGCCACCATCATGCAACTGCGCACCGAGCTCACCGATACGCGGCGCCGGTGCATGGAATGCGAGGCGCAGAATACCCGTCTGCGCTACGAGCTGAACACGCACTTGGCGTTCCCGGGTGGTACGACGCGGCACGCTGACAGCACCGTGCGGGAGAAAACAAGGCCGGGCACCCCGGTCTGACAACGGTTTCTGGTGCGGCGTCAGAGTGCAGACTGCGTCGCGCCCTTTTTTCACCCGTTCACCGCCGCCGGCGCGAAACCTCTTCCCTTAGAACAGGAACACGCCCTTCCCCGTGGTCTGCTTGTCGAACAGCGCGTAGGCTTCCTCGGCCTGCTCGAGCGAGTACCGGTGGGTGAAGATGCGCTCCAGCTGCACCCCGCGCTCGGCAATGAAGCGCGCGCACTCCGCCTGGCCGAGGCTCGAGAAGGTCCACGAGCCGATTATCGTGAGCTGCTTACGGATCATGTCGTTCGAGACATCGAGGGTTACCGTGTTGCCCTCGCCCACGAAACACACCGTGCCCCAGGTGCGGGTCGCGTGCACGGCCTGAAGGCGCGCCTCGGGTGAGCCGCTGCAGTCGATGGCGAGCTCGACACCGCGTCCCCGGGTAGCCGCGCGAATCGCCTCGACCGGGTCTCCGTCAGCGGCGTTGATAATCGCGTCAGCGCCGAACGACGCTGCGATGGCGAGGCGCTCGCTCGAGATATCCAGTGCGATCACGCGCGCGCCCATCGCGTTCGCGAGCGTCACCATGCTCAAGCCGACCGGCCCCTGACCGAACACCGCGAGCGTGTCGCGCGCCGTCAGGCCCATCCGCTGGATCGCCCCGAATGCCGTGCCGGTGCCGCAGGAAACGGCCGAACCCTCCGCGAAGGACAGCGCCTCGGGAAGCGGCACCAGCGTGCTCACCGGGACGGCCATGTACGGCGCATGCGCGCCGTGACCGGTCGCACCGTAGACGACGAAACCCTCAGGGCACAACTGCTGCCAGCCGGAGCGGCAGTGGGGGCACACGCCGCAACCCTTGTAATGGTGGCACATCACCCGCGCTCCATCGGGTGCAAGCGTTTCAGACACGTTCGCCCCCCGCGCCACCACGACGCCGCAGGGCTCGTGCCCGCCGATGATCGGGCTGCCGTCACCGCCCAGCCCCAGCGACTTCGCGCCCTCCGCGGCCCGGTAGAAGTGCAGGTCGCTCCCGCACATTCCGGACGCCTTGATCTCGAGCACCACCTCGTCGGGCCCGGGCGACGGATCGGGAAACTCCATCAGCTCGAGCTGCCGGCTGCCTTTGAAAACCACGCCTTTCACTGCGCTCCCCCTGACGTCATCGGCCGACGGCCATCAGCCGACCACGAACGGGTTGGCCACCTCTTCGGCGGTGGAAATCCACACGCTCTTGGTCTGCAGGTACTCGCGGATCGCCTCCTGGCCGAGCTCGCGCCCGAGGCCGCTTCGTTTGTAACCGCCGAAGGGCGTGGTGTAGCTCAGCGCGCGGTAGGTGTTCACCCACACCGTGCCCGCCTGCAGCCGCCGGGCCATGGTGAAGGCGCGGCGGATGTTCTCCGTCCACACGCCGGCCGCCAGGCCGAACACCACATCGTTGCCGATCGCTACCGCCTCGTCGTCGTCGGTGAAAGGGATCACGGAGAGCACCGGGCCGAACACCTCCTCCTGGGCGATGCGCATGTCGTTGCGCACCCCGGTAAAAATCGTCGGCTCGACGAACCAGCCGTCGCCGCACTCCGGGCGTTGGGCTTTACCGCCGCCGAGCACGGTTTGCGCGCCCTCACCCTTGGCGACATCGATGTAACCGAGCACCTTCTTGTACTGGGGCAGGTTGGTCACCGGACCGACCTGGGTGTCGAGCTCCATCGGGTTGCCCATCCTGGCAGTGCGGGCGAAGTCGACCAGCCGCTCGACGAACTCGTCATGCACGCTGCGCTGCACCAGCAGCCGCGAGCCGGCCACGCAGGTCTGCCCGGTCGCGGCGAAGATACCGGAAACAGCGCCCTTCACCGCGTTGTCCATGTTGGCGTCCGCGAACACGATGTTGGGCGACTTGCCGCCGAGTTCCAGGCTCACGCGCTTGATGTCCCTGGCAGCCTCGGAGTAGATGTGCGCGCCGGTGCGGTCGGAACCGGTGAAGGCCACCTTGCGCACCAGGGGATGCTCGATGAGGGGCTGACCGGCTTCCGGGCCGAAGCCGGTGACGACGTTCACGACGCCTTTGGGGAAACCCGCCTGCTCGATCAGCTTGACGAACTCGAGCGTCGACGCCGAGGTGTACTCCGAGGGCTTCACCACCACGGTGTTACCGGCTGCCAGCGCGGGCGCGAGCTTCCAGGCCGTCAGCAGCAGCGGCGAGTTCCACGGGATGATCGCCGCGCAGACCCCCAGGGGCTCATGCAGCGTGTAGGTGAAAGCGGCCTTGTCGTTGGGAATAACCGCGCCTTCGATCTTGTCGGCGAGACCGGCGAAGTAGTGGTAGAAGCTGGGCGCGTACCGGAGCTGCGCCGCCATTTCGCTCAGCAGCTTGCCGTTGTCCTTCACCTCGAGCTCGCCCAGGCGCTCGGCGTTCTCGGCCACCAGGTCGCCGAGTCTGCGCAACAGCGCGCCGCGCTGGCTGGCGTTCAGCGCGGGCCACGGGCCGCTCGTGAAAGCGCGATCAGCCGCCTTTACCGCACGGTCCGCGTCCTCGGCGTTGCCGCGCGCGATGAGGCACCAGGGCTTCGCGGTATAGGGGTCGAAACTCTCGAACCAGTCGCCCGACGCCGAGTCTACGAACTCGCCGTCGATGTACATTTTAAGCTTGGGAAACGTGTCCCGCGCTTTCATCGGCGTTGCCATGGGGGGTATCTCCTGTCGCATCCTCAGCGTCGCGGCAACGAGGGATCCACGTGATCCCACGGCTGCTTGAACTGCGAATATACAACCATCTGGGGTTGGTAGGCACTCGGATCGTCGAGCGTCGCGGCATGCAAGACGAGATACTCGGGTACGCGGAAGAGGTCTTCAGAACCGGGCTGCCGCAGTCGGCGCAGAAGCCGCTGTTGACCGTGTTCCTGACGGGTGCCGGAACGAATCCGCTCAGGGGCCACCAATCACGCTATTCGCCTTCCGGACTGCAGCCCGCTGCGCCCCAGCCCGCCGGTCAGCAGGTCGTCGCTCACACCGTCATAGACGTTGTGGACAACCGGCCCATACACGAAGTGCGGCGGGCGCGGTGCCGAAAGCGCAGCGGGTGAGGTGAGCGTAGCCAACAGGCCACCGGTCGAAAGGATGCTGATGAGCGTTGTTTTCATAATCTCCTCCTGAGGTTGGGACCGGCCCGGTGGTAGCACGGATCGTAGAAGCACCGGTGCCTTCACAGATGGACATAGTTTGAGTTCACAGCCGAAATTATCGAGTTCAATTGTTTCTGTTGTCCTGCAGCAACAGCATGCTTCCCTGGTCGACCTGAATGAGTCCGCGTTTCGGCCGGTCGAGGTCGATGATGATGAACACGATCATCGCGATCAGGAAAGCCACCATGATCGTCGGCGCCACCACCCGTCGACCGCTCAATCCGCTCGAGTAACCCAGCATACTGCCGGAGGCGATAAACACGATAAACAGCAGCACAAGCACGACTTCCGGCACGTGCATCTGAAGCAACGCATTTCTTTTCCCCTGGCTGTCGATAAGCTCATTGAGCGATGTGATGAACGCCCCGGTCGTCACCGGGCGTGGATCATCCTGCGCCGCCATTACCGCCAGTGACCAGAGCGCGTTCTGGAGCCGTGAAATCTGACCGTCGTATTGCTTTCGTTCTTCACGCCTCGTCAGGTCCAGTTTACCGATAGCAATACGCAGAGCGATGTACTCTTCAAGCAGACGTACGGCTTTTTCCCGGTATTGTTCGGGCAGCAATTGAACGCGCAGTTCGACGGTGCCGATTGCATTTGCTTCGGCAATCAAGGCCTGGCTGCGTCCGTCAAATCGCTGCATCGACATGCTGAACGTGAAGCCGAGCAGCAGTGCCAGCAGGCCCAGTATGCTCGCCTGAATGGCGCCGGTCAGTGTCTTGATTTCGGTATCGGTGCTGCCCTGGACGAAACGGCCGATCCGGAACCCGATCTCATTAGATACAACGAGTAGTCCAAATAGCGTCGCGGTGATCGCGATGCTGGAGAAGTCATACAGAAGCTGCTGCTGATCCATAGTCCGTAAAATTCCTTGTGCGGCCCCAGGCGTCGGTCACGACGTACCGTTGGACAACCGTCCGGTCATCAACACAGGCTGATCTCATCGCATCGGCTCGATGCGCTTGTCAGCCGCCAGCCTGTTCCTCGTCAACACATGGACAGACCATACAACGACGCCGGCACCCGCGAGGATCGCAATAACCAGCACTTCATAACGTTTCACATCACCAATGATGAGTTCGAGCGTGTGTCCGAAAAGATAGCCCAACGTGCCAATGACGGTCGCCCATGCAGCGGCACCGAGCGTGTTCAATACCAGGAAGCGGGACGGTGAAATACTCGAGGCGCCTATCAGGAACGGTGTTACCGTGCGCAGCCCATAGAGAAACCGGAAGCCCAGAACGAGCCACAGCTGGTGGCGCTCCAGCAACCGGAACACTTTCTCCGATTCCGCTTTCCAGCCCCGCCGTTTTTCAAGCAATCCCTTACCCTTCACTCGACCGATATGGAAATACAGCTGGTCGCCGGCCAGCGTGCCCGGAAACGCGCACACTATGACCCAGGGCAATTCCAGGTAGCCTGGGCCGCGAAACCGGCAAGCACAAGGATTGTTTCGCCCTCGAGGAAGGTACCGATGGCTATCGCCGCGTACCCGTACGTTGCTATCAGTTCTTCCAGCGGCCTGTCTCGATCCGGTTCGGGCGTGGGCCCGGTCGGCGATGATACCGGATATGGCGCGCAGTATGGGGGCGGAGGTCGCCGCAGCGGACCGGATGCGGCCGTCGACCGGCTGACTGCTATCGGGTACGGCGCCTTCGGCGCCGCTCAGGTGTGGTGGCTGAACCGGGCGCGCCGCGACCCCGTCATGAGTCGCGCGAACTGCTGGGCGCTGACGCGGATCAGCTCTTCATGATCGCCGGCCTCGAAGTAGATCTCCGGCTGCTCGGCGAGACTGTCGTCAAGCACCGTTTCGATGCCGTAGACCGCGCCCAGCGGCGGAATCGCGCCAGTGACGCAGTCGTCGAACAGCGTCTCGACCTCTTCCTCGGTGGCCAGACCGAGCCGGCGGTCGAGCGCGCGCCCCAACCGTCCGATGTCCACCCGGTGGGTCGAGGGAACCACCGCCACCAGGTACCCCCGGTCGTCCTCGAGCAGGACCGACTTGGCAAGCCGGTCGCCCGGCAGGTGCGCCGCCGCGGCGGTCCGTGCGCTGGAAGGCGCGTAGTCGTGCTGGATCACGTCGAAGGCAACGCCATGGTCGTGCAGGTAGTCTTGCACAGAGCGGGCAATGGTCATGGTGACTCCTCCTGTTCCCGCTGGCACGTCGTCCCTCGACGCGCTTTGGAAACGTGTGAACAGGTTACTCTGATCGAAGTATAGTTCCCGGGTCAGGGATCCGCGAGGCAGAGACACGCCACCATGACCGAGAAGTTGGACATCAGGGAATCTCACCTGCGCAGCGTGCTGAAGGCGGTCTCTTACCGCCTCATCGGTACTGTCACCACCTGGCTGCTGGCCTGGTCCGTCACCGGGGATATGGCAACGGCGCTGACCATCGGTGCGCTCGAGCCGGTGGCCAAGATGGTGATCTACTACTTCCACGAACGTGCCTGGCAACAGGTGCCGCGCGGAACGGTGCGCCGGCTGATTCACCGCCACGGTTGAACGCGCATGCCAGCCAGCCCATACGATTACATCGTGGTCGGCGCCGGATCGGCGGGTTGCGTGCTGGCACACCGGCTGAGCGAGGATCCCGGCGTCCGCGTGCTTCTGATAGAGGCCGGCGGCGAGGACACCAACCTGCTCATCAGGATGCCGGCTGCCTGCGCCATCGCGGCGCGCGACGCCCGTTTCAGCTGGGGCTACGTCGGCGAACCCGAGCCCCGGCTCGACGGCCGCCGGATACTCGAGGCCCGCGGACGGGTGCTGGGCGGCTCGTCCTCGATCAACGGCATGGTGGCCAACCGCGGTAACCCGCGTGACTACGACGGCTGGGCCGCGGGCGGCCTCGAGCGCTGGTCCTACGCGCATTGCCTGCCCTACTTCAAAAAGATGGAAACGTTCGATCGAGGGGCCGACGACTGGCGCGGCGGCGACGGCCCGCAGCACATCGAAACCTGCCCGGCCGGGCATGCGCTCGACCGGGCGTTTCTCGCCGCCGGGCGCGAAGCCGGCTACGCGTTCACCGAAGACCAGAACGGCGAGCATCACGAGGGGTTTCACGTCGCGCAGAGCTTTACCCATCGCGGACGGCGCTGGAGCACGGCCGACGGCTACCTCAGGCCCGCTCTGACACGCGCCAACCTGACCCTGATGACGCGCACGCTGGTGCACCGTGTGGTCATGGACGGCCGGCGTGCGGTCGGCGTCGAGGTCGAACGCGAAGGCCGCATCGAACGGCTCGAAGCGGAGCGTGAAGTGCTGCTCGCCGGCGGCGCGATAAACTCGCCCCAGCTGTTGCTGCTGTCGGGCATCGGCGACCCGTCTCATCTCGCCGAGCACGGAATTGCCCTGGTTTCCAGCGTGCCCGCGGTCGGGCGCCACCTCGAAGATCACCTTATCGCGTCGATCAGGTACGCCACGCCCCGGGGCGTTTCGCCCGCACGACGCTTCAAGGGACTCGGACGCTGGCGTATCGGCCTCGAATGGTGGCTGTTCAAATCCGGGCTGGGTGCTTCCACCTTCTGCGAGACCGGTTGCTTTTTCAAGAGTTCGGACGCCGCACCCTATGCGGATCTGCAGCACGAGTTCTATCCAGTGGCCGCGCAGATGGGTGCGCCGCGAAGCAACGTCGCCGAGGGTTTCATGTTCTCGATGGGCATCATGCGTCCCGAGAGCCAGGGTCGCGTGGCGCTCAAATCAGCGGACCCGCGCGCCCATCCCTCGATCCTGTTCAACTATCTGGAAACGCCCGGCGACCGCCGGGTAATGATCGATGGCCTGCGCCGGACGCGTGAGATGGCTGCGCAGCCGGCTTTCGACGCGCTGCGCAGGGTCGAGCTCTCGCCGGGTGCCGACGTGCGCAGCGACGCCGAGATCCTGGCATGGCTGGCCGCCGACGGCACGACCGAGTACCACCCCTGCTCTACCTGCCGCATGGGCACCGGCGACGACGCCGTCACCGACGATGAAGGTCGCGTGCACGGTGTCGATGCGCTGCGCGTCGTTGACGCCTCGATCATGCCGCACAACGTCACGGCCAACCTGAACGCGCCGGTGATCATGATGGCCGAGAAGCTGGCCGATGCCATTGCGGGAGAACCGGCGCTGCCGGTTGCAGTGCCGCAGTTACGAACCGTAGATGCTCAGCGGGAACCTTGACGGCTCGCTAGACCAGCTTGTGCATGTCCTGCAACCGGGTGGTCCCGATCTCGCCGACGATTTTTGCACGCAGGCGGCGCATGCCGCCGATCCAGCGGTCGTAGTCGGCCTTGTGCAGGCGATACTCGTCGACTTCCGGGTGCGGAAGAATCAGAAAGCGCTCCTCCGCCAGACCGGCAACCACCTTGTCCGCGACCTCGCGCGGGCTGAGCAGCCCGGGCTGCCCACCGCCATCGTCACCGTCGGCGTACCCCAGCATCGGCGTTGCGACATACTGCGGGCAGATCACCGAAACCCTGATGCCGTCATCGCCGTGCGCGATTGCGAGAGACTCGGCAAAGCCGACTGCCGCGTGCTTGGTCGCCGAGTAGGCCGCGTCGCCGATCTGACTGAGCAACCCCGCCGCCGAGGCCATCTGCAGCAGATAGCCGCTGCCGCGTTCGAGCATTCCCGGTAACACTGCCCTGGCCGCGTAGACGTGGGCCATTACGTTCACGTCCCAGCAGGTTTGCCACTGTGCGTTCGTCGCTGACGCGGCGCCGTCCGGCTCGCCGAAACACACGCCGGCGTTGGAGCAGAACACGTCAATCGGCCCGAAATGCTGCTCGGTGCGCGCGACCAGGTTCTGAATGTCCGCTTCGCGGGTCACGTCGCACGCGAGCGCGAGCCCCTGAACCTGATCGGCGACGCGTTGTGCACCCTCTTCGTTCAAGTCGGCGACGGCGACGCGGGCGCCTTCGTCGGCGAAACGCCTGGCCAGCGCCGCGCCGATACCGCTGGCGCCACCGGTTACCACGGCGGTTTTATCGTTCAGTTTCATGGTGCGGGTTTCTCACAGTGAAAAAGAGCGCAGTCGATTCGCCGCCAGTGTGCGTCAAACCGACGTGTACTCGCCCGCCAGATACGCCTCGCGCAGCGCGAACTTCTTTATCTTGCGCGAGCCCGTCAGCGGAGCTCGTCGACCCGGCACCACACGACCGGGGTCTTCTGCGGCGACAGGCGTTCGCGGCGGTGGCGGTGCAGGGCGTGCGGATCGGCGTGCCCCGACTCCGGGCGAATGAAACACGCCCACGACGATACCCGCCAGCGCACAGGCGTACTCCAGCAGTAACCACTCCGGCGTGTTGGGTGCCCACACGGTAATCCGCTCACCGGGCTCGAACCGACTCGCCAGCGCAAGGGCCAGTTTCTCGCTGTCGGCCAACAGTTCCGCATAGCTCCAGCGGCGGGCCGTCCTGCCGTCGATGCCGACTTCGACGAGCGCAGGCGCCGCAGGGTACAGGTTGGCGATCTCGCGCAACAGACCGCCAACGGTGATCTCGCGGACGACGTCGTCCGTCTGCGCTTCGATCAGGGACTCGGCGAGATCGAGTTCGTACATGGTCTGGAGCGGACGGTGATGCTGAAAAAGGCTACTTCTTGCTGCCGGGGATCGGCTCGCCCGAATCACGCTCGGCAACGGCCCGTTTGAAGCCGACCTCCTCGGCGCGCTGCTTGAACCAGACGCCCTCGGGGCTGTGCCGGGCCATGCCGTCGAACAGCGTGGCGATGGTCTGTGTCCCGGCGAGGCCCATATTCTCGTACGCCTGATTGACCAGCAGCTTCATCATCATGAGCTGGTTCTTCGGCACCCCCTTGATCCGCGCAGTCAGCGCATCCACCGCCTGATCGAGCGCTGCCGGCGCTACCGCCTCGAGCACCAGGCCGATTTCCGCGGCGCGCCTGCCGGTGATCAGATCTCCCGTGAACAGCATGTGCTTGGCTTTCTCCGCCCCCAGGCGGTACACCCACATGGCGGTGGTCGGGCAGCCCCACACACGCGCGGGCGGGTAACCGATTCGCGCATCTTGATTCATCACGATCAGATCGGCGCACAGCGCGATATCGCTGCCACCGGCAACGGCGTCGCCGTTGACCCGGGCAATGACCGGCTTGTGGCAGCGCCAGATCGCCATGAACTTTTCCGTGCAGCGGCTCATGAACCGGTAGTCCAGCATGGGGTCCCAGGGCATGTCCTGGATCGCCGGGTTGGTGCCCGACTGTTCCGCATAGGTGTTGAGATCGTAACCGCCGCAGAAACCCTTGCCGGCACCCGTCAGGACCACCACATGCACGGAATCGTCGGCGTTGGCCTGCGCGAAGGCGGCGGCAATGTCGTCCGGCATGCTTTCGCTGATCGCGTTGTAGCGTTCGGGGCGATTCAGGGTAATGGTCGCAACCCGCGCCCGCGCCTCATACAGTACGTCCCCGAACTTCATGATTCTCTCCCGCGACCAGGCGGCGGCAGCAATGTAAACATCAACACGGCGATGGTGACAAGTGTCCCCGCCGCTGCCGGCCCTTACGAGCGCAGCCTCGAGACCAGGGACGAGGGCAGCAACGAGTACCGGCGCGTCGAGCGTCGGCACGGGGCCTCTACCGGCGCTTCGGCCTGGCCGACACGGTCAGGTCGATGCCGGGAAGATTACACGTTGCGCCGCTCAGGCCGCTCGGTCGCAGGCGTCCGATGCTTCGCGGTCATTGCGGCTGCGGATATCGACGAGGCCGTGCTCGCCGGCGGGCACCCGCGATGCCGCTCGCTCGCTCGCGCTCTTCACGAACGCAGCGATCTGCGCGCGGCAGGTGATACCGATGTCGCGCAGAGCGCGGTCATCGAGCGCCTCGAGCTCTGCGATCGCCTGCGCATCTCTGCGCGCGCGCCGCCACCGGAGCAGCAGCCGGAAGACGGCGGTCCGTGCCCGGAAGAACGCCGCGCGCGGCGCAGCGCGAAGGTGTTGAACCCCTGCATAAACGGGACCGCGGACGGAACGGTTGACCTCGTCGTTGGCGGCCGTCTGACTATGCGGGAAGTCTTTGCCCACAAACGCTTTTGAGTCGCCAGATGCCATGACCAGAACCTCCTTGCTACGCTATGACTCGACGCAGTTCCTCGTGCAATGAGACGAACTCGGTAAGGGCGGATCGCGAAAGTTCAAGACCTGATCAAAGCACACGCGCAACGCTCGAGCTGGACGGAAGCTTTCACGCATTCACCGCTGCGGTCTGCTGCGCCACAGCCCCGCTGCTCTGCTCGGGCAATACGGTCTCCTGCAGAAAAACCCACTCGATGCGCTCGCCATCCGGAACCTGTCTCAGTAGGGCGGTGCTGATCCGGGCGCGTCCGGGCTCACCCCGGTGCGACTCGCGGTAGCTGGCAAGGTACATACGACTGCCCAACGGACGCAGCGAAAGATCGCTGATCTGGAGTGCGTAACCGTCGGGCCTGGTGGCGTACGCCGCGGCGAAGTTCTGCACAACACCAGGCTTGTCTTCACGTACACCGCTGGGGTGCACGACCGTGAAGTCCTCCGCGAGCGCCTCTCGCAGCCGCCAGGGCCCCGCCCCGTTGTCCTTCACGCTTCCTTTCAACCAGCCCTCCAGAAAAGCGTGCAGGTCCAGGACTTCCCGTCGGAACGCCTCGCTTGGGGCCCCCGCAGCGCCTGCTGCGACGATTCGGTCAGTCCTGTAGTCCACCGCAGGTCCCGACGCCACGATGGTGGGGTCGATCTCGCCGAGCGCGTCGTAGTAGTGCGCCTTGATGTGCTTGAAGCGAACCGTCTCCGCAACGCCCGGGATTTCGTGCAGACGCCGCGCGTAGGCGCTGAGCGCAGGATAGTCGATCAGTCGCCGCAGGTTGCATTTCAGCGCACCGACATAGACTGCATCGAACCGGCAAAGCGTCGGAAACAGATGCCAGTCGCTCTCCGTCACCCTGTTCCCCAGCAGGTACGGCTGGCGCGCGAGACGCGCCTCCAGCTCGTCGAGGGATTCGAACAGCGTACGCACCGCGCGCTCGTGCGCCGCCTGGCTGTCCGCAAAGCCGGCCCGGTACACGCCCTGGCAGACAGCCGGGATCAGCCACGCGTTCAGCCCGTCGATTGCCGGGCGCATCGCGCGCGGATAGAAGTCGACCGACGCATCGCCCCACGCGTCGAAGGCCGAGTTGAGCATGCGCATGATCTCGCGCGACTCGTTGTTGACGATGGTTTCGCGCTGGCGATCCCACAGCACCGGCACAGTGACCCTGCCCGTGTAGTCGGGGAGAGCAGCGCGGTACACGTCGTAGAGGAACCGGCGCCCCCCGGCGTGATCGACGGTGCTCAGGTCGCTGTCGGCGAAGCGCCAGCCGCCGGGACCGGCCCAGCGCGGGTGCAACACCGACAGCGACATGGCGTTCTCCAGGCGCTTCAAGCGGCGGTAGAGAATCGTGCGGTGCGCCCACGGGCAGGCATAGCTGACATACAGATGATAGCGCCCCCGCTTCGCCGCGAAGCCCGAGGAACCGTCGGCCGTCACGCGATCGTGGAATCCGTTGGTTGAGCTGTTCGCGAGCGCGCTGCGGACAGCCGGCGTATAGGCCAGGCTGTCATGCCAGACACCCTCGATAAGCGCTTTGATCTTAAGCACGCTGCACTCCGGGGTCACCCGTGGCACCGGTATACTCGGCTTCGTTGGCGGCACCGGTCCCGGCGACCGCCAGACCCTCGGCGCGCATCGCCTCACGCACCGCGGGGCGCGCCGCGATCCGTTCCATGTAGCGCTGCACGTTCCGCCACGGCGCCAGATCAATGTCGAACAGATGCGTCCAGTTGATGATCGCGAACGCGTAGCTGTCGGCCACGCTGAAGCGGTTGTCGAGCAGATAGTCCTGCTCGGCCAGATGGCGCTCCAGGTAGTCGAGCTTCGTCGCGACGGTCTGCTTGACGATCGCTTCCCAGCCTGCCGGCAGGTCCGGGCGGAACAGCGTGCCCAGGCTCTTGTGCAGCTCCGCGGTGACGAAGTTCAGCCACTCCTGCAGTCGGTAACGTGCGAGCGTGCCGGGCGCCGGCGCCAGGTCCGCTTCCGGATGACGATCGGCGAGGTACTGGACGATCGCCGGAACCTCGGTCAGTACACTGCCGTCGTCGAGCACGAGGGCCGGTACCTGACCTTTCAGATTGACGGCGGTGAAATCGGCACCGTCCGTGGTTTTCCTGGTGGCGAGATCCACCTGGTTCAATTCGAAGCTCAGCTGCGCCTCGCGCAGCACGATATGCGGTGCCAGCGAGCATGCGCCTGGAGTGAAGTAGAGTTCCATGTAGGGCTCCTTTCGATGTTGCCTGATGAGAGCATGATCGGGACCGTCTGCGAGGGTGCCCGCGTCGGCGTCCCGGGCTGCTGGAGTGGCAAGATAGTCTATGCGTACATGCAATGGAATTAGCTGAATCTGCAAACTAAACTTGCATATATGCAAGACTGGAACGATCTGCGGTACTTTCTCGCCATCGCCCGCGCCGGCAGCCTCGCCGGCGCGGCGCGTGCCCTGCGGGTCAACCATTCGACAGTGTTCCGGCGCCTCAATGCACTCGAGTCGGCCGCCGGCGTTCGTCTGTTCGAACGGCTACCGCAGGGGTACGAGCTGACCGAGGCGGGCGAGGAGATGTTCTCGAGCGCGGCCCAGGTACATGAGCTGATGGACGCGCTGGAGCGACGCCTCGTCGGCCGCGATTACCGCCTGGGTGGCACCATCCGGCTCACCACGACTGACACGCTCGCGGCGCACTTCCTCCACCCTCACCTCCAGCGGTTTCGCGCACGCTACCCCGGTATCGTCCTGGAGCTGGTGACCGACAATGTGTTGTTCGATCTTTCGAAGCGCGAGGCGGACGTGGCGCTGCGCCCAGCCGACAACCCGCCCCCGCATCTGGTGGGGCGCGATCTTGCGCGCGTCGCCTGGGCGGTCTACGGGTCACCGGATTACCTCGGTGGACGGCAAACGCTGCGCGGCTCGGCGGACCTGGCCGGGCATTCGATCATCGCCGGCGACGACGGCCTGGCATCGGTGCCCGCCGTGCGCTGGCTGCGCGCCCAGGTGCCGGATCAGGCGATCGTCTACCGTGCCAGCAGCTTTTCCGCGCAGCTGGCCGCGGCAAGGTTCGGGATTGGACTGGCGCTGTTACCCTGCGTGCTGGGTGACCCGACGCCCGATGTCGAGCGGGTGCTCGGGCCGATCGAAGCGCTCACTACGGGCTTGTGGCTGTTGACGCACGCAGACCTGCGTGACACCGCGCGCATCCGCGCGTTCATGACCTTCATGACCGATGCAATTCGCAGCGACGAGGCATTGCTTGCGGGGCGTGCGGGGCGCGCACTGCGGCAGTAGCCGGAAATTAGCTAAGCTACGCTCAAGCGCAGTTTGTCCGGCGGGGAAAGAGCATGAAACGTGCAGTGGTAACTGCAGGCGCATCGGGCATCGGCAGGGCGATGGCCGAGGCATTCGCCGCCAGCGGTTACGCGGTCGCGGTATGCGACATAGACGAACCGGCGCTCGACGCCTTCAAGAAAGCGCACCCCGACATGCTGGCGCTGAACGCCGATGTATCCCGGGAGAACGAGGTGGAGGGGTTCTTCGATGCGCTGGAGGCAAAGTGGGGAGACGGGCCTGACGTGCTCTGTGCGAACGCCGGCACTGCCGGGCAGCATGGCGCCATCGACGAGCTGGACGCCACCGCCTGGCGAACGTGTTTCGCTGTCAACGTCGAGGGCGCCTTCCTGTGCGCCCGCCGTGCGGCGCGCACTATGAAACCCAAAGGCCGGGGCCTGATCGTCTTCACCTCCTCCTCCGCCGGGCTGATGGGCTATGCGCGGCGTACGCCCTACGCCGCGGCAAAGTGGGCGGTAATCGGAATGATGAAAAGCCTGACCATCGAGCTCGGCCCACTCGGCATCCGGGTCAATGCGCTGTGTCCCGGCACGGTCGTCGGCGAGCGCATGGAGCGGGTGATCCGCGACGAAGCGAAAACCTACGGCATCCCGGAGACGGAGGCGCGCAAGCTCTACTCGGAGGGGATTTCACTGCGCACCTGGATCGAGCCGGAGGAAATCGCCGCCATGGCAGTGTATCTGGACAGCCCCATGGGCAGAAAGATCACCGGCCAGGCGCTGTCGATCGACGGCCATACCGAAGCCCTGTCGCGTTGAGGAAACCCGCTGCTGCGGGTGCGGCGTACGCGGCCATCCGCTGGACTCCTTCGGGGCCGGACGCCCGCACTCGCGTCTCAATACCCGAGCGTGCGATCGACCTCATGCAGCAGGGCTTGCCCGGCCGTCAGGCGGCGGTAGTTCTCAGCGACATCGTCGAACCCGCCGTCCAGATGCCAGCCCGCCACGTGCGGCGTTATCGTGACGCGGGGGTGGCGCCATAGTGGATGACCCGCCGGCAGGGGCTCCTGTGCAACCACGTCGAGCACCGCGCCGCCGAGTGCGCCGCTGTCGAGTGCCTCGATCAACGCCTCTTCGACAATCAGATCGCCCCGTCCGACGTTGATCAGAACCGCACCCGGTTTGATGCTTGCGATCAGCTCTGTATCGAACAGGTGTCGCGTGTGCGGCGTCGCCGGAAGAATGGCGACCACATAGTTGCACGCGGCCAGCAGATCAGGCAGCGCATCCGCGCCGGCCCGGCAGTCGACACCGTCGATCACGTGCGGCGAGCGACTCCAGCCGAGGACCTCGAAGCCCAGCTTCGCGAAAAGCCGCGCCGTCCACCCGCCGATATGGCCGAGGCCGAGCACGCCGACGGTGGACCGGTCGGTCCGCCGTGGCGCAACCGGGTTCCACGTGCCGGCGGCGGCAGCCGCTTCGTGCAGTCCCATGTTGCGCTGATGGCGCAGCACGTAGGCCAGGCAGTACTCGGCAATCTCGCGCGCCTGGATGTCGGGGGCGAGTCGCGCGAGGCGCAGGTGCGGGGGCAGGTCCGGGGCGCGCACGATTTTCTCCACCCCGGCGCCGAGCTTCTGCACCAGCGCCAGGCTCGGCAGGAGAGACAGCACGTCCGCGCGAAATTCCGCGGTTGCCAGCATGATTACATCGGGTCTGGGCTTGTCGGGGCGACCGCAATAGATCGTGGTATCCGGCAACAGCGGCGCGAGCACCTCGCGTAACGCTTCGTCGGTCATCCAATGCGGCAGACCGGTGTCGATGAGTAAGGCCATGCTTCACCTGGAGGCGGCGCACCTGCGCCGATTATATCGGACAAGAAATGGGGACAGTCCCCGCTGGCAGCAAACGGGTAGTCGCCTTGCTGAGGACTCCCACCACATCGATCTCACTTACCCGCGGAGGGGGACAGTGCCCGGTGGTGCAGTTTTTCCAGGCGCCGCCGGGCCGAGTGCAGCAGCACCTTCGAATAGACTTTGTGAAACCCGAGCAGCATTGCGTAGCCGCGGCCGAGCGACTGCTCGCCCGTCTCACCGCTGCGCACGGGCAGGACCGCCGAACCGAACAGCAGCCGCGTGGCCGGCGAAGCGCCGGCGGTTGTCGGTACGAGCATGAACCAGGATCGGGTGCGTGCGTGCAAATCGCACATCAGGAGCTGATCGTGCGTTCGATCCTCCACGGTCCAGGCCGCAAAAGCGTCGATCGAACCGTCCGCGAGCTGCCTCGCCTGCGTATCCGTCGAAGGCCGGCTCACCAGGTGTTTCAAGATCACACGTTCGAGCTTGAACACGGGCGTGGTGTAGAAAGCGAACACGAACTCCGGCAGCGCGACCCGCGTATGGACCGTCACCGAATAGCAGTCAGTGTACGTGCCGGCCGCTTCCGGTTGTGTGCGCTCACAGTACCGGTTCAACAGGGCGCGTTCCGGAAGGGGACAGGGATCTATCCATGCCATGTGTGGGATTCCGGATTCATTTCCTCGGTAGCGCGCGTCGATGCGGTACTTCAGGGGTGCGACCGCCGTGGCGCTACCTCGGCGGGCACGCAGCGCGGATACTCCTCGACCGAACCGCCGAGCTGCACATGAGCGCCTTCAAACCCACAGCGCCCTGAATGCGCCTGGGTCAGTTAATGCCGCGCAGCGCGGTTTCCAGGTGAGCGACCGTGCGTTCGATGTTGTGCAGCTTGTCCAGCCCGAAGAGGCCGAGCCGGAAGGTGCGGAAGTCCGCCGGTTCGTCGCATTGCAGCGGAACGCCGGCGGCGATCTGCAGGCCCTGTGAGGCGAACTTGCTGCCATTGTGCAGGTCGGCCTGATCGGTGTAGCTGACCACCACGCCCGGCGCCTGGTAGCCTTCGGCCGCTACGCTTTTGAAGCCGCGTGCGCTCAGCAGCGCGCGTACCCTGTCGCCCAGTGCCTGTTGTTCCTCGCGAACCTTGTCGAAACCGTAGGCTTCGGTCTCCTGCATGGTGTCACGGAACGCCGCAAGCGCATCGGTCGGCAGGGTCGCGTGATAGGCGTGCCCGCCATTTTCGTAAGCCCGCATGATGTCGAGCCACTTGCGCAGATCGCAGGCGAAGCTCGTGCTGCGCGTCTCGGCGATTCGCTCACTGGCAAGGGGGCTGAGCATCACCAGTCCGGCGCAGGGCGAGGCGCTCCAGCCTTTCTGCGGCGCGCTGATCAGCACGTCCACGCCGGTGGCCTGCATATCGACCCAGATCGCACCGGAGGCAATGCAATCGAGCACCAGCATACCGCCTACACCGTGGGCGGCTTCGGCAACCCGACGAATATAATCGTCAGGCAGCAGCATGCCCGACGAGGTCTCGACGTGCGGCGCGAACACCAGATCCGGACGCACGCGATCAATGGTCGCCACCACTTCGTCCACGGGAACGGGCGCGAACGCGGGCTGCGGTCCCGCGTCGAGCGGCCGCGCCTTCAGCACGGTCTCGGCTTCCGGAATGGCGCCGGCCTCGAATATCTGCGACCAGCGGAAGCTGAACCAGCCGTTGCGAATCACCAGGCAACGCCGGCCGGTGGCGAACTGGCGGGCCACCGCCTCCATGGCGTAGGTCCCTCCGCCGGGCACCACCGCGACCGCGTGGGCGTTGTAGACCCGCTTCAGGGCGCCGGATACATCCCGCATCACCTGCTGGAACGATTGCGACATGTGGTTCAGCGAGCGATCAGTGAACACCACCGAGTACTCGAGCAGACCTTCGGGATCGACGTCGGGCAGCAGACCGGGCACGGTGGCTCCTCGCGAGTTACTGAAGTGTCCTATTGTGCTACGTTCCGCCGGGTGCGGCAAAGCGGCCGCTTCCTCAGAGCGCGGCCACCGCAACGCCCGCGGCGATCAGCCCCGTTCCGGCGACACGGCCGAACCAGACGCCGCGCGCCAGCGTCTTCTCGACCAGCACGAACAGCGCAAGGCCCACGATCCAGTACAGGTTCATCACGCCGCCCGCGAACAGCAGTGCCATCAGAAACCAGCAGCAGCCGAGGCAGAAGCTGCCGTGTCCCGCGCCCATCACCAGGGCACCGAAGTTACCCGGGCGTCTGTGGCGCACCAGGTAGTGAACCGGAGAGCGGCAGTGCTTGAGGCACGCCTGCTTGATCGGGGTCAGCTGCCATAGCCCGGCGGCGATCAGCAGCGCGGCCGTCAGCCGGTAACTGGTGCTCTCCAGCATCGGGGAGAGCAGGCCGGCAAGCGTTAGTGTCCACTGCAAGGCCACTGCTGTCGCGCTGAACACCAGCCAGACGACCAGGTAGCCGGCGGTAAAAAACCCCGCGCTGCCATACGGTGGGCTTCGCGTACCGCTGCGCCGATTGATCGCCGCGGCGAGAAGAATGGTGGGTGCAGCGCTCGGCAACATCATCGCGACCATCATGACCCACCACATGGCAAGCATGACTGCGGCGTAGCCGGCGTCCCACGCGTGCCCGCCGGTCGGCGTGCCGCCGTTCGTCGCCATAGCCGTCGCCGTCTGCTGGCCCGGCATGACGGCACGCGTCATCCCAAAGGCGCTCATTTCCATGCCCACGCCGGCAAGGGTGTAGATCCAGGCAAGCGCGGCAACCAGCACGAGCGCGGCAACCACCAGCCGGCGGTCGCGCCGCAGCAGTTGCTCGAGCGGCGGTGTCGATACGGCGGACACGGCTCAGCCGTGAACCACCCCGGCGTTCGAGTGGCGCAGAACGTTGAACTGACCGAAGCTGTCTTTCAGGTCAAGCTGCACCGCTGCGTCCTTGCCGGTGCGGGACGTTGCGCTGCCGATCTCCGCAAACTCGAACTCGATGCCGTTCGGTATATCGATGCGTACCCGGTGCTCACCGTCCCCGTGCGGCGGACGTATCGGGCTCCCGGTCGAGTCCAGAACGCCGGGTATGACGGCGCGCGCGGTGCGGGCCTCGATGTCGACCTCGAAGTCGATGGGTTTGAAGAGCGTCTCGTGAACCGTATCCGACATCGCCCGGAACACCCACCAGTGGGTGGCGGCCTCGTCGGTCTCCTTGCCGTGCAGCACGGTCTCCAGGGCGCGGCGCTGCTGCGCATCGGCGCGCTCGTCGATGATCGCCTGCAGCTCGCCCTTACCCTCGAAAACCGGGCCCGGCCAGGCGTACAGCATCGCGAATTTCAGGCCGCTCAAGTCCACTTTCCCGAACCGGCCGGTATCGATCCGGACCACCTCGAACCCACGGCAGTTGCCGTTGGTCGGCAATGCCTCGAACTGGCAGGGGCAACCGTAGCTGCAGTTGCAGTTGCCGAACTCCACACCTTCGACGTACCAATCGATCATGGCGATCACCGTAAGTCTGCGGCGTTTATCGTGCACTGAGCATAGTCCATTCGATATGAAGTTGCTCAGCCTTACCAGATATTCATGTTAGCGCCGTGCGCGCTGCCAGCAGTCGGTCGACCGCGTCGCAGGCAGCGCGCAGACGCTGCTCATAGCCGCCGCGTATCAGTACGAACGACCGATCGCGGCCTTCCAGCGCGGCACGGTAACGCGTGAATATGGCGTGCCGTTCCCGTTCGAGGAAGCGCTGTCGGTCATCGATCCATGGCACGTCGACGTCGAGCAGAAGATACAGATCGTACGTGCGCTGCTCGGCGAGTGCCGCAACGTCGTGCGGGCATTCGCCGAACAGGATCTGGCTCCAGAGCATGGTGGTCAGGACGTCAGTATCACAGAACAACAGTCGGTTCGCCCGACGGGCCAGGGCGTCTTCGCTGGCAGCCTGACCGTAGGCGATCCGGGGAATGTCGGCGGGGTCGCAGCGACCGCCCTCGGGGTTCAGCAGCTCCCTCGCGTACTCGGGCACCCACACCGTGTGGTAGCGGCGTGCCAGGCGCCTTGCGAGCTCGCTTTTTCCGGTGGACTCGGGTCCGAACAGGCAAACGCGCAACACGTAGTAAGGCCGCACCGGAACGGGCAGATACCGCCAGTGCGCGAGGGGATCGCCGCGAATTGCGCTTGCGGAGATCGGAACGGCAGTCCGCGAAGGATCGACAGGGACGAACTCAGCGCCCACCAGTGTCGCGACCCGGGCGCCGTAACTCTCGGATGCAAACACCCGGTCGACGCCACGCGGAAACAGGCCGCACAGATGCGCTTTCCAAAGGGCCCAGAAATCCGGGTGCTCTTCGGGGTAGTGCGGCAAGCGCTCGTCGTTAGTGTGGATCAATCTCACATCGGTAAACAGCTCGCGCAACCAGCCGGCCCTCAGTCGGGGGTCGAGCACATCGCTCGCCCGCGAGTAGAAAAGCAAGTAGAGTTTCTCGACCCGCGCCCTTGCGAAATCGACCAGGTAAACGTGACCGGCATGCGGAGGCATGAACTTACCGATGATGATTCCCGTGGCAGCACGCATGCGCAGCGATCCGTCGTCCCCAGTCCGTCTTACGCTCGTCATTGTATGCATTGCCTTGAGCAGTGTCGGCCTGACGCTGCGGGCCGCGGCTGACGTCAAGGTTGCCGAGAACGCCCAGCCGATCCTGCTGGCGCTGCATGAATGGACCGGCCAGCAGGTCACGACGCGGCTCGCCGGGAGCATGCTCGAGGTGCTGGGCTACCGGGTCGAGTATCTCACCGCCGGGGCGTACACCGCCGCGCTGGCGCTGGCGAACGGCGAGCTGGCGGCCTCACTGGAGGTGTGGAGCAACAACCTCGGCGAGCACTATCCGCGGCTGCTGGCGAGCGGGCAGATCGAACGCCTCGGCGAGCTGGGCCTGGTTGCGCAGGAGGGCTGGTTGTACCCCCAGCACATGGCGAAGGCGTGCCCGGGGCTTCCGGCCTGGCAAGCGTTCCTTGGATGCAGCAGAACGTTCGCCACACCGGAGACCTGGCCGCTGGGACGCTTCGTGGACTACCCTGCCGAGTGGGGCGCACGGGCATCCAGGTTGATCGAGGAAGAGGCGCTGCCGTTCGCGGCGATTCCCGGCGGCAGCGAAGGCGCGATGCTGGCCGAGATGCGCAGTGCCACGGTTCGGCGTACGCCGCTGGTCATGATGTTCTGGGCACCGCACTGGGTGCTGTCAAGGATCGAGCACGGCTGGGTGGAGATACCCGAACCGTTGCGCGCGCGTTACGGACTCGAACGGCCGAGCGTCTTCAAAGCCGCCTGGCCCGGGTTGAGGGCCCGGTGGCCGACCGCCCACCGGCTGCTGTCCGGCTTTACGCTCGACAACGACACGCAGCAGCGACTTGTCAATCGGATCGACAACCACGGCGAGCCCCTGCAGGCGGTCGCCCGGCAATGGGTCACCGAGCACCGGGCGACCTGGATGCTGTGGGTGCAGTAAGTGCGGTGATCCCGTGGCGGGACAACCTTGCGGTCCCCTTCTCGACACTTCCCATTTACCACTTGCGCCAGGCCGCAGTGCGCTCTAAAGCACCGCCTCGATCAGGTAAGGCCCTTCGGCAGCGATCCCGCGTGCCAGCGCGCGGCAGAACTCGTCCGCCGTTGCGGCGCGCTCGGCCTCGACCCCCATGCCGCGGGCGATCGCCACCCAGTCGAGATCCGGCCGGCCGATTTCGAGCATGTCGAGCGCCTTGCGCCCCGGCTGCGCAGCGCCCATGTTGCGCAGCTCACCTTTGAGAATGGCGTAATCCCGGTTGGCGAAGATGACGGTGGTGACGTCCAGTCCCTCGCGCGCCTGGGTCCAGAGAGACTGCACGGTATACATGGCACTGCCGTCGCCGGAGAGACAGAGCACTTTACGGTCCGGGCAGGCGACGGCGGCACCCGTGGCCAGTGGTAAACCGAGCCCGATCGACCCGCCCGTGTTGTTGAGCCAGTCGTGCGGCGGTGCGCCGGCAGTGTACGGGAAAAAGCCCCGTCCTGTGGTTATCGCCTCGTCGGCGACGATCGCCTGCTCCGGAATCAATGCACCCAGCGCCTGCGCGAGGCTGTCCTTGTCGAGCGCGCCCTGCGGCAGCGCCGGGCGCCGCGACGACTGCACGAGCGCAGCCCCCGCTTCCGCACCCAGTTCCTGCGCCAGCCACGCCAGGGCATGCGCCGAATCCTCCGCGGCGCTCGTCAGACGGTGAATCTCGCAGCCGGGCGGCGCCAGCAGGCTCGGTTTGTCCGGGTAGGCGAAGAACGCCACCGGCGCCTGCGCACCGACGAGCACGATGTGCCGGTAGTGGGCGAGCGCCGCAAGCGCCTGATCGACGGGGAACGGTATGCGTTCGACTGCCACACGGCCCGCGCCGCGCTGCAGACGGGCGTTCGCGAGCTGCGTCATCAGGCCGGCGCCGGTCGCCGCCGCGATGCCGCCGGCCGTACGCAGCGCAGCTTCGCGCAACGCAGGCCCGGCGAGCAGCAGCAGCGTCGGCTCGCCGGAGCGCAACACGTGCACCGCATCGTCGATCGCCTGCTGGGTAGCCTGTCGCCGTTCACCCGGCGCCTGCGCCGGGGCCGGGCCGTCGCATTCCTGCCACGCCGAATCGGCCGGCAGGATGAGCGTGGCAATCTGACCGGGCGGCTCGGTGGCGGCGCATACCGCCGCCGCCGCATCGCCGGTGGCGGCGGCGGCAGAGCGAGCCGTGCGCACCCAGTGCGAGACCGGCCTTGCAATCGCCTCGATGTCGGCAGTGAGCGGCGCGTCGTGGGCAATGTGGTAGGTCGCGTGTTCGCCCACCACGTTGACCATCGGCGAATGCGCTTTCTTCGCGTTGTGCAGATTGGCGAGACCGTTGCCGAGGCCCGGCCCCAGATGCAGCAACGTTGATGCGGGCCTGTCGGTCATCCGCGCATAGCCATCGGCCGCCCCGGTTACCACACCTTCGAACAGTCCCAGCACACAGCGCATGCCGTCGACGCGATCCAGCGCAGCAACGAAGTGCATCTCGGAGGTTCCGGGATTCGTGAAGCACACGTCGACACCGGCGCTCACGAGGGTCCGGACCAGGCCTTCCGCTCCGTTCATGCTGCCGTCGCTCTCCCACTGTCAACCGCCATTCCGGGATACTACTTTAATACGAATGAGCAGCGGCCGGCAGCCACTGCCCGGCAAAGCAGGATTACGGTTGACCCGCTGCAGGTCGTTGGTCCCGCGCGGCCGCTTGCGGGCACGATTATTCGTGTACCATTGACTCGACCGGTTGACAGGAGGAGCAGCGTACATGGCTGATTTCGACCAAACGGTGACATTTCCGCAGGAAGTCATCGAATACCAGACGCGCGACGGGCTCAGCATTGCCGCGGCCTGGCGCAGCTACCGGGGATTGACGCTCACCCAGCTTGCCGAAAAATCGGGTGTGCCGGAGCCGGACATCGAACAGCTGGAAGATTCGGGCGCCGCGGCGCAATCCGATACGATAGAGAAGCTCGCCGCCGCGCTCAACTGCAGCGTGGATCAACTCAAGGGATAACGATGAACGAACGGGAGCCGGCGTTCGGCGTACCCGCGGATTTCGTGGCAGATCCGCATAAGGTCGCTGCGGTAAAGCAACAGTTGATCGACGCCGGAACACGCTTCTGCTACGCCGCCTTCGTCGACGTGCACGGTATCCCGAAAAGCAAGGTAAGCCCGATCCACAGCTTCGAGAAAATGTGCAACGGGCACGAGTTGTACACGGTCGGCGCGAACGAAGGCATGGGCCTCGCTGGACCACACGAGGACGAGTGCGCGGCGGTGCCCGACCTCGACAGCCTGATCGTGTTTCCCTGGGACGCTACGCAGGCGTGGTTCAGCGCAGACCTCTGGCACAACGGCACACTCTACGCGAACAACCCACGCCAGCTGCTGCGTAAAGTCCTGGCCGAGGCGAGCGACATGGGTTACCGCTTCGACCTGGGCATGGAGCCGGAGTTCTACGTTTACAAGCAGGACGCTGATGGCCTGCAGCCCATCACCCGCACACAGTTCAAGGGTCCGAACGCCTGTTACGACGTTACCCTGGCCGCGGAATCACAGAGCCTGCTGGCGGTGATTGCCGACTACCTGGATACGCTGGGCTGGGGGTTGTACTCCTTCGACCAGGAATGCGGACGCGGCCAGCACGAGTTCGACTTCGGCTACGCCGATGCCCTGACCATGGCCGACCGCTTCGTGTTCTTCCGTTTCATGGTGAAACACGTGGCCCAGGCGGCGGGCGGCGTTGCCAGCTTCATGCCGAAGCCGTTTGCGGACGATTTTCGCAGCGGCGCACATTTCAACATGTCGCTGGCGGACGAAAAAACCGGCGCGAACCTGTTTGCACCCGGCGCCGGCCAGGGCACTGCATTGAGCCGGAAATACGGGATACCGCATTCCGATCTGGCGCTGCACTTCGCCGCCGGCGTACTGAAGCATGCCGGCGCGATCACGGCGCTGACCTGCCCTACCTACAACTCCTATCAGGGACTGACGGCGCAGGGCGAGCTGGCCGACTTCTCCTGGGCGCCGATCCTGGTGGTCTGGGGCAGGAACAACCGCTCGGCGATGCTGCGCTTCCCGATGAACCGACACTGCTTAGAGAATCGCGCCGCCGACAGCTCCTGTAATCCCTACCTCGGCGCGGCTTTGACGCTCGCTGCCGGCCTCGAAGGCATCCGTGAACGGATGGACCCCGGGGAGCCGATCAACACGGACGTGTACCTGATGGGCCGCACGGCGCTGAAACAGGCCGGCATCGGAACGCTGCCGCCGACCCTGCTGCACGCGCTGGAGGCCTTCGAGCAGGACCCCCTGGTGGACAGCGCGCTGGGCACGGAGTTCAAGAACATTTTTCTGGCACAGAAGCGCAAAGAATGGGAGCGCGCCTTTCTTTACGTGTCGGCGGAACAGCGTGAAGCAATGCTGACTTTCATCTGACCGGGTTGTGCTGGCCTTTCTGCTCGGATGGTCGTGGTACTCGCCGAAGCGGTTCGGAAGCCAATGGGCCGAAGGTGTGAGTGTGAAGTTCGAAGGCTTCCGGCGCCGGTCGCCACGGTGACTGAGGCGAGGCCCGTTCCTGCTGTCCCGCGCGGCGCTTCGCTGACGATCATCCTGATCAGGATCACGATCGTGTTCCTGATCGTGGCAGGCGGGAACTTCTTTCAGAAGAGCAGCCACGCCATCTGAACGGACGCGGCGCGGCGACGGGGCGCGATCAGAGGTACGGGCTGGATTCGCGCAACGCCTCGAGCTTCGTGCGCTTGCGGATCAGACCGGTCTCCAGGCCGGTTACTTCGCTCTCCAGGGCGCCGATCTCCTTCGCCAGTTCGCGGGTCTGCTGCAGCAGCTGCGCGCGCCGGTCGCTGGTCACGCCGTCGCTGATCAGCTCCGCTTCTGCGCGGGCGAGCTCGTCGTTCAGAGTCTGCAGCGTTGTTGTCCTGGCATCGACTTCGCGTTCGTCATTGCGAACCTGCGCGTTCAGCTCGTAGAGCTCGCGCCCGTCGCTGTAGCCGAGCTTGAAGGCATACTCCAGATCGCCGGGACACACACCCTGGTAGAGCTTGCCCCGGTAGCCCACGCGGAAGCCGTTGGCTTCGCGGCAATATTCGACCAGCCCCTGGTCACGGCCGGCGGTATAGGCATCCAGATCCGGCGCCACGCCGTACCGGGCGCAATCCTCACGGTGTTTTCCCACCACGTCCGCGACCTTGCCCCGGGCGCCGTCCTGATAACCGATCGTGCGCCAGTCGGCGTTCAGGCATTCATCCTTGTCCAGCGTTGCGCAAGCGGTTGCGCCGAAACCGAGCAATGCCAACACACAGCCGCGAATACCACCACAAGCCGTCACGATACATCTCCATCCGATTCGCGCGGTATTATTGCGCGATATCGGCTTGCGATCCATCGAGCCATCTGCTTGACTCGGGCCCCTGACCGCCGCCGACGGGTCCGCAGTCGACGTCCGTGAGCCGCAAGAACAAGACCATCGCCCAGCGCAGCGCGTCGCGCAGCCGAAAAGAGCTGTCGAGCATTGCCGCGCGTATCCGCTACGCGCGAGAGTTCAGGAACATGGAACCGCAGGCGCTGCGCGCGCGGCTGCAGGACATCGGCCTGTCGGTTTCCAAGCAGCTGCTGCACCGCTACGAAACGGTGGAGTCGCGCAATCCCAGCCTCAGCATCATCGACGGCATCGCCGACGTCACGGGGTTCTCGCCCGGCTGGCTGCTGTTCGGCAAAGGCCAGGTGTTCACCGAGGACCCGTTCACCCAGATCGTGCGCGCGGTCAACCTCGAGTATCTGTACCGGCAGCCGAGGCAGGAACGCCCGGCGCCCGCCGCACTGAAGGCGGCCGGCGTCAGCGCAGAGACACTCGCCCAGGCCCGCGCGCGGCCGTTTATCGTCAGCATCGACGATCACTTTGCGCGCGCGGTGGAGCATGCCGCAGGCAAACCCGTGGGGTGGCTGGACGCGCCACCCGACACCCGCGGCAGACGCGGCCGGGCCAAACGCATGGTCGACACCCTGGAACTGATCGGCGAAGCACTGAAGCTCACCGAGCCTCAGCGCCGGGCGCTGACCGGCATGCTGAAAACGCTGAATCCCGACTGATTGGTCAACGTGGAATGGACAACGTACATTCCTGGTTGACTAATTCCCGATCGCTGCTAAACTCGCCCGCATGATCAGTATGCCAACAGCCTTGCGCATTTCGCACGCACCTTCGGCGCGGCCCAGTCCGCTTGCGCTGCCTGCGTGGGCGACGATGTCGGTGCGTTTGGCGAACGGCGATTGCTTTTCAGTCGCAGTGACCGAAGAGGATCCAGTGACCTAGGCACTTCCGCATACAACCGGAAGGCGCCAACGCGAACCTTCCGGAACATCAGGCTGAAAGCCCCGGCTGGTTCGTCCAACCGGGGCTTTTTTTTGGACCTTCCGGTTGCAAGACGCGCTTTCAGATTTGAATCGCGTTTTCGGCGTGTGCGCCACCACGCACACGCCCACTTGCGGGGCAGTTCGCATCATCGGGATGGGATGCGCGGGCTACACGTCGGCGTGCGTCACCGGGACGTGACGCCTGCCCCGATTGTTTTCCGCGGGTGAGATGCGGCCCTGCGCGCCGTCACCGGCGTTGTAAGCGCATGAAACCGTTGCAAACGGACCTGTTCAACTACAGCAAGGAGCCGGGCTTATGATCTATTCAATCATCGGGAGGCGGACGGTCGCTGCGCGGGATGCACCGAGGTTGATTGGCAACCTCGGGCGCGCACTCACCAACGTGTTCAACGAGCGCCGAACAATACGCTCACAGCGAAGCATTGCGCGTGCGCTGAGCGCGCTGAGCGACCGCACGCTGAACGACATCGGTATACCGCGCGGCATGATACAGGCGGCTGCGTGTGCCATTGCGCGCGCCCACAACGAAGATCGGCAAGCCTAGCAGTTTGACGGCGGGGCGACCCGCCGTTGCTTTTTCGCGCGGCGTTCGCACGCGCCGGCCACCGAGTCAATTGCCGAAGGCAACGACCGCGCCTCTGAACCGCATCGCTGCGGTTTCGATTTCAGGCCGCCTGCTCGGCGGCGAGTACACGCAGGCAGTCGTCGTCCAGCGGCTCGATCGGTGTAAAATCACGGTGCGCAATCCATTCCGCACGCTTGAAGCGGCGAATATGATTACTCACCTCACACAGGCTCAGGTACACGATAGTACGCGGCCAGGGGCTGATGTTGGGTGGGCTGGCGTGCACCAGATTGCTGTGAAACAGCAGCACACCGCCGGGTTCGCCGACCGGCGCGACGATGCCGCCGCGCTCGGCGAGTGCAGTGATCGTCGCACGGTCGAGCGTCCACAAAGGATAGCTGGTCGTTTCGAGGTCGTGACCGGCAGGCAGCACGCCGGACACGTGACTGCCGGGGATGAACAGCAGCGGCCCGTTGTAGGCGGCCACCTCATCGACGAACACGGCGATGTTCATCGCGCGCGGCTCCGGCATGTCGTCATCGCGGTTCCAGGTGCCGAAATCCTGGTGCCATTGCCACACGGCGCCGTCGAAAGCGGCCTTCGCGTTGACCTTGTACTGGTGGATGTACACCTGCCCGTCCAGCAGCTGCATGACGGGTTCGATCAGCCGCGGATGTGCGCCCAGGCGACGGAACGCCTCGTCGTAGGTGTGGGCCGCGAAAGCGGTGCGCGGCGCCCCGTTCTCTTCGCGCCACACCTCTTCACGATCGAGCGCGTAAACCCGCTCGGCGGCGCTGTGCAGCAACGCCACTTCCGCGGCGTCGAAAACACCGGGCAGAAACAGGTACCCGCTCTGTTCGAACTTTCGAATCTGCGAGGCATCGAGTCGCATGACCGTCCCCCTGGCTGAGTTCCCGCTGTCTTGCTCCAGGCCCGGAGATTAGCATGCTGCGCCGCTCAGCGGCCATCGCCCCACCCTGCTATCCCCAGCACGGTGTCGACAGAATTCAGACGACGGACAATACGTTTTCGGCGAACTCGAGCGTGCGGCCGTCGAGATTTCTTACTTGCTCCGGCTGCGGAAAGAGCACGGTGTATTGCTCGAGCCGCGCTGTCACAACCTTACTGGGTGTGCCCGGAAACTTACGCGGCAGGACACCGGCGATCCATCCTTTCTCGGACAGCACCAGCACCAGCACGTCGTCTTCCGGGTTCATCTCCGCCTTCAGATAGCGCCAGGCGCTGCTGCGTACGGTAACCGCCACGCGCGGTGATTCGACGATTGCATGAACACCCGTACTCTCGCTCGCTGACATAACCGCTATCCGGACCTGACGCTGTAGGGGCCATGATTAAGCAAGAAACAGCCCATTAACGCCTGGGCGCTCACAATTCTCGAGGAAAGTCCCACTCGGTAGATCGCCGGTAGTCGCGGCGCGGCGCAGCCCCGTTGTAGAAGGATATCGGACCACAGCGCATTGACCCGCTCACGCGCCTGCACGTCACGGAAGTGCATATCGGATTGCGGCCGCGGCACGTGTGCGAAGTTACGGGGCAGTCCTTACCGCGCGCCAACTGCACAAAGCTCGTGCCCCGTGTCTGGCGGACGTGAGGTTGCCGCCGGCGAAAGCGTCATCATCGCCGGACGTCGGAATCCACCTCCACCGCTTCCGCAACTTTGACCGGTTCGGGCTTCACGGGCGCCTCGCGCGTCTCGGTGACAGGCGGGGTGTCCGACTGCGCCAGGCGCTCGTCCAGGTTGATATCGACCTCGGCGCCCGGCGTGCGCGGCGGCACCGTAATGGCTTCGGCATCGTCCAGCGTTTCGGGCAGCATCTGGTCGGGCAGCTCGATGGGCGGCAGCCGCTTGGCGCCACGGGCAAGACCGGTCGCCCCCTGCGCCAGGTGGTCGTGCAGGTTGCGATACTTCTCGGTCACTTCCTGAAACAGGTCGGCCGTCCGTTCGAAGTGCTGGTCAACCTGCTCGCGGTAGTTCTCGGCCTCGGTTTCGAGCTCGGCCAGCTTGCTCTGCAGCCCCTGCCCACCGAGAAGCCGGTGCCGCAGCAGATACATCACCAGGGCGCCCACTGCGGCGCCCGCAACGAAAACAGCGGCCATGTTCCAGTCCATCCTTCCGTACCCTCCTCTCGCCGGGGCGTGACTCAGTTGATCGTAACGACGAAGTTCGGTTGCGCGTACTCGATACCGGCGCGGGGTTTGAGCGCGTTGATGACGTTCAACGTCGTCGCCTGCAGATCGATCCGCAGCTCTATCTCCGGCGGTGCCGGGCGCGCGGCAACGACATAGTGGCGGTGCGACAGCCGAGTCGCAAGCAGGTTCTGCACGTAGGTCCCTTCGGCATCCGCCTGCGCGCCCTGCGCCAGATCGCTGCCGGGGACCGGCTCGATCACCAGGCGGTCGCGCCAGTACCGCTGCGCGCCGCCGACGCGATCGACGGCGACGCGCTTCACCCCCGGGGCCTCGCGCAGGCGGCCCGCCGCCTGCTCCAGCACCGCGCTGCGCTCGATCTCCAGGATCGCCTCGCGTCCGGCTGTTATCCCGCGCACGAACAGCGGCACATCGAGCGCCGCTGCCAGGGTCTGCACGTACGCGTCCAGTGCGGCGGATCCCGTTTCACCGCTGGCATGCAGCCGCGTGATTTCACTGTCGGCCGCGCCGCCGGCGGCGAACTTCACCAGCATCTGCCCGGCCGCCAGCGGTTCCTGGTCGGCCGGCGCGGCGGCGCCTGCCCAAAGCGGGGCACAAACCATCCACACGCACAGCAGCCCGGCCGCCCGGGTGGGCGAACCCGCGGTGCCCGCGACCGGGCGCGGCCTGAGAACCCAGCCTTTCAGCGAGCGCCCCACGACCGGGCCAACCGGTTGCGCCGGTAGAGCGCCAGCGCGAACAGCGCCACCAACGCGTACCACCCGAACGCCGAAGCCACCTCCACCTGCACCCGCGCCGGTGCCGTCTGCGACTGTCCGGGAATCCGCACCACGATCTCGGTATTGCCTTCCTGCAGGCCGTTGACCGTGGTCTGCGAACGGCCCGCCGAGTCGGTCACGCCGCTGCCCGGATTGACGGTCGCCACGTTCGTGGCGGCGCTTGTATAACTGACCGCCTCATCCGCGAGACCCGCGCCGCCCTGGGTCACAGTCACCGTGATCACCGCGCTGTCGCCCTCGTCGAGCTCGAGCGAACCCGGCTCGACGCTCAGCAGCACAGGCTGCGGTTGCGGCGGCTCGGGCGGCTCCGGTGGTTCGGGCACGACCCGGATGTCGGCATTCAGCAGCCCTGCACCGCAGTCTCTGGAGCACTGCTGTGACGAACGGGGGATGGCGTTGTCTACAATCAGCTGGCTCACCTGCTGCGGCGTCAGGCTGGCGTCCTGGGCGAGCAGCAGGGCGGCGACGCCGGCCACGTGCGGGCTGGCCATGGAGGTGCCGTTGAAAAAGGCAAAGCCGCCCTGCACCATGCTCAGCACGCCGTCGGGATTACCGTCGTTGTTGTCGTCGCGCTGGGTGTCGCCGCCGGGCGCCATGATTTCGACCGTGCTGCCGAAGTTGGAGTAGCGGCGCACGAGATGACCGCGGAAATCGCTGGCCGCAACGGTGATCACACCGTCGCAGCTCGCCGGCAACGAGTTGGCCGCGTCGGATGCATCGTTGCCGGCCGCAACCACCACCGTGACGCCGGCCGCGACCGCATCGTTGATTGCGGCCTGGGTCGATGGCGACGCACTGCACGGGGCGCCGGCACCCAGGCTCATGTTGATGACCCGCGCCGGATTGGGGTTGGCCGGCACACCCGGGACGGACAGACCGGCCGCCCAGCGGATACCGTCGTTGATATCGCTGATACTGCCGCCGCACTTTCCGAGCACGCGCACCGCCTGCACACGACCGTTCCAGCTCACGCCGGCGACCCCGCTGGCGTTGTCGGTGCGGCCCACGCCGACCGTACCCGCGACGTGCGTCCCGTGCCAGCTGGAGTCCTGCGGCCGGCTGCCGGGGAAGCATTCGCCCGCCGCGATCGCGTCGCCCGGATCGGTCGGATCGCCGTCCCGGCCGTCGCCGTCGTTGGCGGTGAACGCGCTCGATATCATGTCGAACCCGCTCGCGAGATTCGGCGTGCCCACGATATCAGGATGATTCGGCAGAATACCGGTGTCCAGCACGGCGACGACGATCGCCGGATCGCCTGTCGTGATGTCCCAGGCCGCTGGCAGGTTGATCCCGCCGGGGGACTGCAGGTTGCCGCTGCCGTTGGTCTGGTAGTGCCACTGCACCGGGTAACCTGGATCGTTCGGCTCGCGCACGATGTTCACCAGGAAGTTGGGCTGCGCATACTCGACGTCTGCGCGCGCGCTCATTTCGCTCACCGCGTCGAGCACCGCGCTGTTCGCCTGCTGCGCGGTCATGGCGCTGATTGTGGCCGGCGGCAGGCGATAGATGTACTCGCCGCCCGAGGTCTGGGTGACGTGGCCCTCGAGTCCCTGGGCGCGTATCCGCGCCTCCGCCTCCGCGGTCTGCTGCCGGTACTTGACGATGACCTGGCCGGGCACGAAGCGCAGCGTCCCACCGCTGTTGAGCAGGGCCTGGCGCTCGGTGTCGGTCATCGGGACGATGTCCAGGCCGGGCTGCTGCGCGAGTGCACAGGGCGCCCCGGCGATACTCAGCGCGACGGCAACGCGGCGCAGTAGCTTCGAATTCTGCATAGTGACTCTCCGTGTTCGATTCGGGGCAGGCGCACGCCGCCACGCGCGGCGGTTGCCGGGCACGCGGGTGCGCCATTGCGGGTTGTGGACTTTCGGTTACAGTAGCTCTGGTGGTACGCCGATACTAATACCGGAACCCGGAAAAGCAAACCCGGACACAGTGTGACAGGTGTTAATTCCCACATACTTGTCCCGCTCATCGGGTCAATTGATCATGTATGACAGCAAAGACCTAGTACTGCTCATCAAATCCCGTGTGCCGCTGATCGTGATCGAGACGCGCGACGAGCGGCGTGCGCTCAACCTCCTGATCGAGAACACCGTGCAGCTGCGGGACTACCACGCGGTGCACAAATGGTCGATCACCGAGGGCCTGCAGCGCATCGACATCGCGCTCGAGCCGCAACGGTTCAACGCCGACCCGGCCGAGGCGCTGCGTCATATTCTGTCCGTGGAGCGCCCCGGCATCTACGTGCTGCTGGACTTTCATCCGTACCTGAAAGATCCCATGCACGTGCGCCTGATCAAGGACCTGTGCCTGCGCCAGGACCCGCCCCGCACGCTCATTCTGCTCAGTCACAGCATCGAGGTGCCGGCCGAGCTCGAGCACTTCAGCGCACGCTTCGAGTTGTCCCTGCCGGACGAAACCGAGCGCGAGCGGATCGTGCGCGAAGTGGCCGCGGAATGGGTCAAGGACGGCGGCAAGACGGTGAAAACCGATGCCTCGGCCTTCGAACGCCTGATCAGCAACCTTGCGGGCCTGACCGCACCCGATACGCGGCGCCTCGCACGCAACGCCATCTACAACGACGGTGCGATTTCGCACAACGACGTGGAGCGCGTGATGCGCGCCAAGCATGAGCTGCTGAACCGCAACGGCCTGCTCGCCTACGAGTACGAAACCGCGCAGTTCAGCGAAGTCGGGGGCCTGCGCCGGTTGAAACACTGGCTGGAGACGCGCCGTCAGGCGTTTCTGGACGACAGCCGGACGACCCGGCTGGACCCGCCCGACGGTCTGCTGCTGATCGGCGTTCAGGGATGCGGCAAGAGTCTGTCCGCCAAGGCGACGGCCGGCATTCTCGGCATACCGCTGGTGCGCCTGGACTTCGGCTCGCTGTACGACAAGTATCACGGTGAATCGGAGCGCCGCCTGCGCAACGCGCTGGAGACCGCCGAGGTGGTTGCGCCCTGTGTGCTGTGGATCGACGAGATCGAGAAGGGCATCGCCAGCAGCGACACGGACGGCGGCACCTCACGGCGGTTGCTCGGCTACTTTCTGACCTGGCTGGCGGAGAAGCAGGCGCGGGTGTTCGTCGTGGCAACCGCCAACGACATTTCGTCGCTGCCGCCGGAGCTGATCCGCAAGGGTCGGTTCGACGAGATATTCTTCGTCGATCTGCCCGGACACGCGGTACGCCAGGATATCTTCGCGGTGCACCTGCGCAAACGCGGCATCGACCCTCAGCGCTTCGACCTCGGCCAGCTCGCGGAGGCCAGCCGGGGGTTCTCGGGCGCCGAGATCGAGCAGGCGGTGGTCGCCGCCCTGTACCGCGCCCATGCCGAGGGGGGCGAGATGACCGGCGCGCACGTGCTGGAGGAACTCCGGAACACCAGCCCGTTGTCGGTGGTTATGGCGGAACAGCTTCAGGCGCTGCGCGACTGGGCGAGCGAGCGCGCGGTGAGCGCCGATTGAGTCAGGCGTCGCGGCGCCGCGGCTGCCTCAGGCACAGGGCCAGGGGTATCAGCGCCAACGCCAGCACCGCGGTTGCCAGGTACGCGTTCACGTAACCGATCATGAGCGCCTGGCGACCGATCTCGGCGTCGATCGCCGCGAGGCCTTTCAGACTGGACAGATCCCAAAGCTGCGCGTACTCACGATAACGCAGCAGCTCGAGTGCCGGCAGCACGCGGGTGGCGAGTTCCTCATGGCTGATCTGCGTCGTGTGAGTCAACAGCGCCACCCCAGCCAGTGCTTCGCCGAGGCCGCCCGGCAGCGCAGTCCGATCGACGCCGCTCACGCACGTACGATCCGTGTGCGCAGCGCCATCGGTCTCCCAGACGAGCGCACACTCCAGATTTTCGGCGTGCGCGGTGAGCATTCGGCACCTCGGGGCCGGCGCGGCGAACGGCGCGACGCGCGCAAATACCCCTGATGACCTCCCGCCCTCCCGCCGCGCGGCCCGGGCTTACGATTGCCCGTGCAGCAGGTGCAGCAGAATGGCTTTCTGCGCGTCCAGGCGGTTCTCCGCCTGATCGTAGATAATCGAGTTGGGGCTCTCGACCAGATCCTCGGCGATCTCGTAACCGTGATGGATAGGCATGTCGTGCATGATCATCGCGCGGCTGTCGCCGAGCAACTCCCGGTTGAGCTGATAGGGCAGCATGATCGCGCAGCGCTTTTCCTTTTCCTCCCGCTGTGCGGGGTCGTTGAAGAACTCCATGTCCAGCCAGGTGTCCGTGTACACGTAGTCCGCATCGGCCACCGCCGCCCTGGCATCCAGCGTTTCGGTGAGCAGGCCCTCCGCCAGCAATCGTTCACGGCTCTCGGCATCGATCACCGACGCGTCACGTATCGGGCACACCAGCGTGAGATGCACACCAAGCGGTGCGCAGATCGACACCAGCGAGTTGACGACGTTGTTGTAGACGCCGATGTAGGTCAGGCGTGCGCCGTGCGTGCCCTGCGCCCGGTGCTCGGCAATAGTCAGCATGTCGGCCAGTGCCTGGCACGGGTGATACAGGTTGCAGCACCCGTTGATCACCGGTACGGAGGCAGCCTTCTCCATTTCCAGCAGGTCCGCGTTGTCCTTGAGGCGCGCCATGATCATCGCGGCGTTGCGGCACAGGTAGCGGGTCTCGAAGGCGATCTTGCTGAGGGTGAAGTTTGTGGCCCGCCAGTCGAGGTTGATGGCATGGCCGCCGAGTTCGACCATGCCGGCCTCGAACGAGACCCGCGTGCGCGTCGAGGTCTTCTGAAACAGCATGACCAGAGTGCGCCCCTGCATGTGCCCCTGATACTCCCAGCGATGGTGCTTGACGAAGCGGGCGAGCGCCAGAATCGCCTCGATATCGCCGTCCTGCCAGTATTTCCAGTCGATAAGGTGTTTGGCCATGGCGCTCAGTATACTTGCCGCCGACGGTGAGGTGCGGCCGCCACGGGGGCTGTTACCCGGGCTTGCTCGCGATCAGGCGGATACCGCCCAGGTTGCCCGCGGTGAAGAGTTTCACGATCGCCCCGTAGAAGTCATCCAGCCCGTCGACGATCTCCGCCCCGTGCAGCGCCAGGTTGCGCGCGCGCTGTGCGCGAAACCCCGACCAGCGTTCCTGCACGAAAGCGGTCCAGGCCTCGGACATGTCGATCAGCTCGAGCGCTTCGAATCCGGCCGCCGACAGCTCCTCGCGGTACTCGTCCATACTCGGGACGCGTTCGCAGAACACGTCGCGCGCCAGACTTTCCTGCTCACCCGGGGTGAACTCACCGCGCGCGAAATAATCCTCAACGTACATGCCGCCACCCGGTTTGAGCGCTTCGAAGCAGCGTGCATAAAGTTCCCTGCGCTGCGGTATGTGCAAAAACGTCAACCAGCTGACCACGGCGTCGTACTCGTCCGGGCTCACGCCATCCAGCACGTTCCCGCACAGGTGATCGACCCTGTCGCTCAACCCGCAGCGCTCGGTAAGCTGCACGGCGGTTGCGTGCAGGTCGGGCTGCAGTTCCAGCGCCGCCATCCTGCAACCGCAGCGGTGAGCCAGGTGCCGGGACGGCCCGCCGATGCCCGAGCCGACCTCCAGGACGTTCAGCTCGGGCGTCAGGCCGAGTCGGCGCACCGCCTCGTCGACGGCCTCGGTTCCGAGGTAGTGATACTGATCGAAGGCGACGAGCTGCTGCACGTCTATCGGCGCATCGCCGGCCACGCCGAGCGCCCGCAGCTCGTTGAACACGCGCTCCACCTGGTGGTAGAGCTTCATGGTCTTGATGTCGGCGCCGCTCACCGGGGCGCTCCCGAAACGGCTTGCCGCCTCACTGCATTCGCTCCAGCGCGAACATGCCGAAGCCCAGCACCGAGAGCAGCACGCCGAGCCCTCTGCCGAGGTAGAGCAGCTGCGTGCGTCGCGCCGTATCGCCTCCCCGCTCGCTGCCCGTCAGCGCCGAATCCTCCGCGGATTGTCGAGCCAGCAGATCGACGGCGGATTTGTCGATGTGCCCGCCGGGCGCCGCCTTGCCGCCGTGCAGGTCGAGCCGCACACTGATGTAAAGCACGATCAGGCCGACCAGGCCGACCCCGAACCAGCCCAGCCGCGTGCCGACGCCCATCGCGTAGACGATCACCAGGCCGACACCGATGGCGGCGGCGAGCAGCAGCCCGCGGGTTTGTGCGCGCGAAGCCATAGCCCGGTAACTCTATCGGACGTGCGGCGGCGGTACAAATGCGGCTACACTGTCGCCTACCGCAACGGACACCGGCAAATGCTCAGCATCCAGGACGCCACCGATTGCCTGGTGATCATCGACGTGCAGAACGATTTCTGCCCGGGCGGCGCGCTGGCGGTGCCCGACGGCGACGCGGTCGTGCCCGCCATCAACTCGCTGAGCAGCCGGTTCGGCCACCGCGTGCTGACGCAGGACTGGCATCCTGCCGGTCATCTTTCCTTCGCCAGCAGCCATCCCGGCAAAGCGCCCTACGCGACCGCGACGCTGGACTACGGCGAGCAGGTGCTGTGGCCGGACCACTGTGTGCAGGGCACGCCCGGGGCCGCGTTCCACGAGGCGCTGAGCACCCTGGGCTGTGAGCTCGTGCTGCGCAAGGGGTTCCGGCGCGAAATCGATTCCTACTCGGCGTTCTACGAGAACGACCGCAAGACCCCGACCGGCCTGAGCGGCTACCTCGGCACCCGCGGTTTCAAGCGGCTGTTCATGTGCGGGCTGGCGACCGACTTCTGCGTCGCCTACTCGGCGCTGGACGCGCGGCGCGAAGGATTCGAGGTTTACGTGCTGGACGACGCATGCCGGGCGATCGACCTCGAAGGCTCGCTGGCCAATGCCTGGCAGCAGATGCAGGACGCCGGCGCTGAACGCATGAATACCGCGCTGCTGAAGTAGGCGTATTCGTCCTTCTTTGCTGCACCTCTCAATCTCCACCCCCGCGGGGGCGAAGGCTATTTTTTGTTCCCCTCTCCTGAAGGAGGGGGTCAGGGGTGAGGGGTCTCAGGATTCACGCGGGCATCGCCCGGCGCCGAGAATTCTGCCCAGGTCCTGCTTCTGCACGAATACCGCGCAGCCCTGGTTGTCACCCAGCGCCACGCCCGGCACCGTGAGCTTTACACCCCCGCTCTGCCAGGTGCCGATCTGGCTGAGGTCGGTCACCACGTTGTAATTTTCAAGCTTCTTGCCGTGATTCTCGCCCCCGGTCACCTCGGTGGTGTGGTGCAGGTCGTAGCGCGCGAGCCACACGGCCGCGCCATCCGGGGCCTCGCCGGCGATCTCGACGAGCAGATTCCGCGCGTCCAGACGCGCGTTCACGGTCAAGGGCGCCGGTTCGCGCTGCACCTGGCCGATGCGTTTCTCGATGGTGGACCCCGCGGAGCCCACCGCCGCGTAGCGGCCGCCGATGACCATCTGCGGCGTATAGACGCCGCGGCGTCCCTGCAGACGGGCCGAGGCATAGCGACGCTGGCGCAGCGTGTACTCCGGCTTTGAATGCACGTCCTCCCAGTTGCCCGCGGAACCCCAGATCAGGTCGTTCCAGTAGTCGACGTGGAACTCCAGGGCAATGACCTCCTCGCCGCGCACGCGCTTGAGCTGACCGAGATACTTTTCGGCAGCCGGGCAGGAGTAACATCCCTGCGAGGTAAACAGCTCCACGATCACGGGCTGCGGCTGCCCGGCGTGCGCGCTGCCCAGCGCCGCCAGGGCGAGTGAAATACTCAGGATCAGCTTACCGCTCGACATAGTGACTCCTCGCTCGAAACGCCTGAAAACGTAGACCGTTTTACCCGCCGGGCGTTGCATCAATCATCACACAGAGATCACGGACCAGCCAGATCACGACGCTCGTTCGTCAAAACCGTGTCACCGGATCGCCAAGCATGTGTGATGTAAGTCATTGTTTTACAGAGGTAATGTGCGGCACGTCACGTAAAACCCGCAGATCGCATTCTGGCACGCTGCCTGCTACAACTGCGGCAACGAATCAGCTAGAGGTGTGTGATGAACAACAGGACGCGCAAACTGCAGCTTTTCATGCGTGCGCTCAGCGTATCGGAGCTGGAAGGCAACCTGGTGCGCAACGTCGAGACCGAGCTCGCGCGCATGGACCCCGAGCGCTCCATCGGCTCCCAGAGCGGTCTGCACAACGCCGTCTCATTGCCGGAGCTGGCCGAGGACTAACCTGCATAGTGCATGAAGGCGGGCGCGTTTGTTCGTCGAATCCGACTGTTGAACTTCTATCCGAGCAACATTGCCCACTGGTGAAAAGGCCGGCCTCAGGCCGGGAAGAAATCGATGGGCAGCGTGGTCTTGATGGTGCCGACTTGCTTGGGCCCGAAATTGATCAGCTTGATCCGCGCCAGCAGCTTTCGCTCCAGCGCGGGCGCAGCGAGCTCGCTGGACAGCAGCTTCACCGAAGTCACCTGGCCCGATGGCGCGATGGTGATCTCCAGCACCAGCTTGCCCTTGAGCGTGGGATCTTTGCGCAGTTCGCGATTGTAAATACGGAACAGTGCGCTCTTGTTCTTGTCGATGACATCGCTGATCTCTTCCTCGGTGCGCGCGGCAACGCGTTGCTTGGTGCTGGCTTTGGCAACGGTAGCGCCCTGCGTGGTGGCAGGCGCCTCCACCCGGCTCGTGGTGCGCGCCGCCAGCTGGGTGCCGCCGGTGCTGGTGCTCAGCGCGCTGGTGTTGATGCCGCCGCTGCCCTGGCTGGCGCCGGCGCCCGAGGTCACGATGCTGCGGGTCGGCGCCGTGACCTGCTTCGCCGCGCGGGTTTGCTCGCCGGCGACCTTCAGCTTTTTCGTGTTCCGGGTCAGATTGGCGACCGATGACAGGTCGCGCAGACCGGCCAGCTGATCGGAGAATGCCAGTATCCCGGAGCTCGCGGCTTTCTTGCGCGCCTGCTGGGTGGTCTGCTTTTTCGGCGCCGGCTTCGGCTTGGGCTTCTCCACCTTGGGCTCGGGTTTCTTCTCCGGCTCCGGTTTCTTCTCCGGCTTCTTCTCGGGTTTCTTCGGCTCCACCTTCGCCACCTTGGGCGGCGGTGGCGGCTGCTGTTTGCGTTGCAGGATCAGCTGCGCGACACGCGGCGGCAGCTCCGTTACCTCGCGCTCGGCCCGCTCGGGCAAGGGTAGAAACGGCATCACCAGGGAAAGAAACAGGAACGTCAGACCGACGATGAGCAACAGGCGCCGGAAACGGCGCTCGTCCTCGGGGATCGCGACCCACGGCAGCTCCGGCGAGATCCTGGCGGTGGCCGCGTTCATGTGGCCTTCTGCACCACGGACAGCGAGATGCGCCCGAAGCCCGCTTTGGTGCAGGTGAGCATCACTCGCTTCAACAGGCTGAACGGAATCTCCTTGTCGCCCATGATGGTGATTTCGCGCCCGGCCGGACCCGCGTCGACCACCGTCACCCGGCGCCGTTGCGCCTGCTCGCGCAGCGCCGCATCCAGGGATCCGATCTGCGTTTGCGCACCGCTCATCGCCTGGGCGATCGACGTAACGCGCCGCCCCTGCAGCAGGATCTCCTCCTCGGTGACCATCACCACCAGCGTCTCGCGCGGCTTCTCGGCCGCCAGCGACTCGGGCAGCTGAATAGCTTTCGCGCTCGGCAGCACCTCGACGTCGCTCGAGTTCACCAGCAGGAAGAACACCAGGATGGTGAAGATGTCCATCAGCGAGATGATGTTGAAGCCGGGCGTCCTCGATTGACGCTCGTGGCGACGTTCCATGCGTTGTGCGCGGCGCGACATCTTCATACCGGCGCGCTCCGCATGCGGCCCGTGCGCCTACCGCCCGCAGCAACCATCAGCCAGCCCTGCGCGGCGCATCGCCGATCGAGATCTGGGGAAACAGCGCCGCACGCGACGCCTGGTTGTTGTCCAGACGCACCGCGTCCATGATCTGCACCAGCACATCGTAAGACACGTTCGGCTCCAGCAGCAGCGTGATGTCCTGCTTGTTCGGGAAGCGTTCCTTGACCTTCTCCAGGTAGCGCGTGAGCTCGGCGAGGGGATAAACGCCGTCACGCGCGCGCAGGCGCTTCAAGGGTCCGCTGCTGCGGTCGCCGATCACCAGCTCGGCGTCCCGCACGATCACCTCCAGCTGCAGCGTCCGCTTCTGCGACTGTCCGGCCTGCTCGCTGGTCGGCAGGTTCAGCTCGAGGATCGTGATGCGGGAAAACACCGCCGTGATGAGCAGAAACGGCACCAGCACGACCATCAGGTTCATGAAGGCCGTGATGTTGAGCTCGGGCTGCCGGGCGCGGCGTGTACGCCGCCAACGCGCTCTCATTGCGCGGGCGCCTCGCGCCGCTGGACGTTACCGATCAGGTTCAGCAGCTTCACCGATGCCATCTCGATGCTGTCCACCAGCTCGGTAGTCTTGGTCTGCAACAGCGCGTGCACCAGCAGCAGCGGAATTCCCACCATCAGGCCGAACGCGGTGGTGTTCATCGCCACCGAGATACTCGCCGAGAGCAGATCGGCTTTTTCCGCCGGACTGGCGCTCGAGACGGCGGTGAATGCTTCGATCAGGCCGATGATGGTGCCGAGCAGCCCGAGCAGCGTGGCGATGTTGGCGAAGGTCGCCAAATAATGCGTGCGCCGTTCCAGCCGCGGGATCACCTCCATCAGCCCCTCCTCCATCGCCATCTCCAGGTCTTCCCGGCGGCGCGCCGTCTTCGAGCGCGTCAGCGCATAGCTCAGGATCTTGCTGATCGCGGTTTTCGACCTGGCCGCGGCGGACAGGGCCTGCTGGAACTTGCCGCCTTCCAGCATCGGCTGAAACTGGTTCCATTCGCGCCGGTTCTTGGCGCTGGACAATCCCAGGTACACGTAACGCTCGATGGCAATCACCATCCCCAGCGCCAGCACCACCACGATGGGATACATGAACACACCGCCGGACTGAAAGAAACCGACGATCGCGGTATAAGCTTCCATAACCAATCCCCTTCAAACTCTCGACAAACCGGTGCGAACCGCCCCGCTTCCTCCGGGCGCCCGCAGCGCGAATCCCGCGCACGCGCGGACTCCGCTGTACCGCAAGGTCCCTGCGCGGCAGCGTATCTTTCGCACAACGGTTAACGGCCGTTGCGCGTCTGAGTGAACGATCACTCGATCGCGAAGCCCGCCTCGTAATAGCGCAGCTCGCGGCGGAACACCGGCGGATCTATTGGATTGAGCTGCTCGCGCAGCAGGCTGCCCTCCGGCTCACCCGCCAGATCGCCCGGCAGAGCGCGTTTCCAGGGCACCAGCGTGATGGTTTTCGGCAGCTCCGGATTGCCGACGATCGAAATGCCGTCCAGCTCGATGACATCGTCCTGGGCCGCGGCGGGGGTGACCGCGAGCAGCAGCGTAAGGGCCAGCAGCGCACGCGCAAGCGCCCGTCCCGGCACCCCGGCACGACCCGCGCGACTGCGCCCGGCACTCACTGGCCCCGACCCGTGCGCCGCTTTAAATCGACGATCCACAATCCGACGCGCTCCGCCTGTGCGCCCCCCAGCTCCACATAGCGCGCATAGTGTGACAAAGCGCAATCCGCCTGGCGTAGAAACAAGTCACACAAAATGCCCATATTGAGGTGCAGCGGCGCGTAATCCGGGCTGGCGTCGAGCGCCTCGCGGTACAGGCCCCGGGCGGCCTCGAAGCGCCCGGCGCGGCGCTCGGCGATGGCCAGCTGATTGAGGACCACCGGGTGTCCGGGCCGCAGCACCAGCGCATCGTCGAACGCCTGACGCGCGCCCGGCAGGTCATCGAGCCGCAACCGCGCGATACCCAGATTCACGTGCGCCCCCACCAGGTCGGGGTTCATCTGCAGGATCTGCTCGAGCAGCTTGCTGGCTCCCTCGTAGTCCTCCTCGCGCATGCCCGCGAGCGCCTCATCGAAGGTTTCCAGGGTTTCGAGGTTCGGCGGCATGGGACCGATCAGCTGCGGCACCGGCTGCGCCGCTCCGCCCGCCGGCGCCGCGTCCGGGGCGGACTCCGCCTCCGGTTCCGCGACGGGTGGCAGAGAGCCGCAGCCCGACAGCATCAGCGCGGCGCCGGCGGCCAGCGGCAGCCATGAACTACTGCAGCGTTTCGACATAGGGCTCGACGAACTCCTGCTTGGCGTAGCGAACCGGAAGCAGGGTAGCCAGACTCTCGAAACTGCGCTTGATCCAGTCGTCGTAGAGGTCCTCGGCCGCCCGCTGCGCGTTGACCTCGTGCACTTCGATGGCCTGCTCCTCGAAAGGGAACGCCTGCTCCTCGAGCAGGATCTCGTACTGCTCGAGCTCTTCCGCGTTCAGGTTACCCGGCCGCTGCGACTGAAACAGCGCCTTACTGAACCCGTGGTAGATATCGGCGATATGAAAGGTCGCTTCAGTGGCGACCTCGGCGATTCCGTAGTCGGCTGCACGGCCGTACGCCTGCAGGGCGTTTTCCATGTTGGCTTTCTTGCGCGGCAGGCTCTCGTTCAATGGAATGGTCAACGTGTCTCTCTCGTAGGCGCGCCGGTAGGGTTCGGCCAGCGCCAGCGACGCGTGCGCCGCCAGGAAGCGCGTGCGCTCAGACCGCTCGCTGCCGGCATTCGCGTCCGCGATCACGATCTGCTGCAACCAGTAGCGGCGCGCTTTCTGATCGTCGAGCGCTTCGCTGAGCGTCAGCAGACGCTGGCGTATCTCGATGCTCTCCGCCACCGGCTTCGGGAACGCCTTGACGAACCGCTGCAGGGTGCGCGCGGTCTCCCGCGGCGCGTCGGCCTTTGCATAGAGTTCGGCGGCCTGCAGCAGCACCGCGCGCCGTTCCTGTGGATCCTGACTGGTCGCTTCGATCCGTTCGAGCTCGCCCGCAGCGTTGATCGGCTGGTCGCTCTCGAGGTACGCGAAGGCAAGCTTGCGCGTCACCTCGGGCTGCAACGGATGCTCCGCGTAACGCCGGCGGAAGGCCTGCAGCACGTTGACGCTCTGCCCCCAGTCCTGCAAGCCGATGAGCGCGGCCGCGGCATCGAACTCCGACGTGGCGCGGATTTCGGCATCGGGCACCACCTGACCGACACGCAGGAAGTGCCCGGCCGCGACGCGCAGATCACCGCCTTCGCGTGCGCTCTCCCCCTGCTTATAGATCGAGGCGGCGAGGCGTTGCGAAAGCTCGCCGTGCAGCGGTTCCGTCTCGGGGGTGACCCGGCGCGCCTCGGTATAAGCCGTCTCCGACTCGGCGAACCGCTGCCTGTCGAAATCGGTGTGCGCGGCCACGATCCAGGCGCTGCGGCGCAGCCTGTCCGGCAGCGCAACCGGCCACGCCAGCACGTCCTGCGCCGCCGCGTGGGCCCGCTCGAGATCGCCGGCGGCGTAAAGCGCCTCGCTGGCGCGCGTCAACACCACCGGTGCCTGCCCGTGCTGCGGGTACGCCGCGGCAAACCGCAGGGCGGAGTCCGTCGCCTGAGCGCGCACCGGCTTTGCCTGCTCGGGCTGCAGCGTCTTGGCGTGCTCTTCATAGGCCAGCAGCGCCGCGTACCCGGCCTCCGCGTTCTGTGAATGGTCGGGTTGGTCGTAAGCGGTGCGCTCGTACTCAGCGGCGGCCTCACCGAAGCGCCGGTTCTCGAACAGCGCCTCGGCGAGCAGGAAATTCATCTCGGGCGCCTCCTGCGAAGTGCCGAAGTCGCGCAGGAAAACACGGTACCAGTGGGCCGCCTTGTCATAGTCCGGACTGCTTTTCTCGCGCTGAGCCGTGGCGTGATAGTGGCGTGCCAGGCCGTCCAGGTTGGCCTTGAGGTGGGCAAGCACTTCCGGCGACGAGCCGGGGCTGCGCTGGCGCCAGTAATCGGTCGTCAGATCGTAGCGTTCGACGAACGCGACCTTGGCATCCAGCACGCGGCTGGCAAAGCCCGCCTGCTCGTAGACGTCGATGACCCGCACCAGAAACAGCGGCGCCTTGTCACTCATCGCGTAATCCTGCGAGTAGTCTTCCAGGGTTTCCGCGGCGTCGTTGTAGCGCTCGCCCTCCAGGTAGAACTCCGCGAGGCGCTCATAGAGCAGATCCAGGTACGGACGCTCGCTGCGCTTGTTGAAGTATTCTCGGATGCTGTTCGCGCCGTCCTGGTATGAGAAGGTCAGGCTGACGGCGCGCAGCGCATCCTCGATTCGCTCCCGCTCCCCGCGCGGCATCGCATCGAGCACCGGCCGTGGATCGCCGGCGCCGGCAAAACGGCGGTCCAGCAAGGTGAGAAACGAGTCCAGCCCGGCGTCGTACTGAAACTGCTTGAACAGTCCCCAGCCGTGCTTGTACAGCGACTGCTCGTAGTACGGTGAGCGGTCCCCGTAGTCGATGACTTGCGCATACGCATCAACCGCATCGGGAAATTCCTTGGCGCTGAACAGCAGCTCGCCGCGCCGGAAATGCACCTCGTCGATGCGCTGCGATTGCGGGTAGCGCGCGGCATAGGTGGTCAACGCGGCGAGCACCCTGTCGGCATCGCGCTGCGATTCGTACACGCGCGCCAGCTGGTAGTAGACTTTTTCGGCCTGCTCGCTGTCGGGATGGTCGCGCAGCACCTGCTGATAGAGGATGGTCGCCTCGCGGTAGGCCTGGTCGATGCGCTTCTCGTCACGGCCCTCGCCGCGCGAATCCTCGACTTCGCCGAGCTCGAGCTGCAGATCGGCGAGCCGGCGCATGATCTCCGGCGCGAGCTGCGTATCGCTCACCTGCGGCAGCAGCCTGCGATAGCTGGAGATGGCCTGATCGAGACTCGCCTCCACCGGCACTTCCTCGATCTCGGTGGCGACACGGTTGCGCAGGCTGGCGATGGTCTGAGAGCCCTCGTCCGGGCCGGGCGGCGCGGTGGCGCATCCGGCGAGCAGCAGCAGGCAAAGCCAGCGCTTCATCGCTCGCTGCCCTCGCCGCGGGTCTCGTACAGCAGGTCCAGATTCTGTGCCTGCCCGAACTTGGCGTGCAGCACGTAGCGCCCCAGCCGCTCGCGGTACTGCTGCAACCGTTCGCGCGCCAGCGTTCTCAGCACCTGGTTCTGGGCGGCCAGCAGTTGGTCGCTGCGCGCCGTCAGCTCCACGATGCGCGCGCGCAGCCCGGTGACCCGCCCTTCGAACCCGGAGAAGGTCGCCGGCACGGTGCGGCGTGCTTCGCGCACGCGGTTCGCGAGCCGCTCGGCGCGATCGATCGCCGCATCGACCGCGTTCAGCTCGTTGCGGGAGCGCCAGCTGTTCGCGGCATAGTCGAAAGCAAGATCCCAGATGAGCAGACCCTTGAGCCGGCTTTGCGTGACGGTGGCTTCCTCTACTTCCGGTGTGAAGGGCAGTTCGTCCAGCCGCTCCTCGAGCGACGTGACCCTCGCGTACTGGTCCTGTTGCGCGCTCGGCGCAACCGCGACGATGTCCTCGGACTCCAGGAAACTGCGCAAGCGCTCGCTCAGCTGGGCATGCTGCTCGCGCAATGCGGGAAGGTCGAGGCTTGCCAGCCGCGCGTTCACGGCAGGCAGCACTTTCTCGTAGCGCAAACGCCGCGTCTCCAGCATGTCGTCGAAGGCGTCCATGCTGTGCAGCGAAGTGGACAGGTTCTCGCGCATCTCGCGCAGGTCCCGGAAATTCTGCAGGGCGCGACGGAAGCGGTTGCTGGCGAGCAGGGTCACGAAAAACCGCGTCTCGGGAACCGGCTCGGCGCTGGCTCGCCGGTGCGGTCCGGGTTGCAGCGTCTCGGTCTGGGCAACCAGCGCCTTGATCAGCTCGCCGCTTTCGACGGCAGCCAGCGCGTTGTCGACGCGCCGCTCCTCCTTCACGTAGGTGTTCTCCGCCTCGCGGTACCCCTCCGCGGCGCGGCCGTGCAGCGCCAGACTGGCGTAGGCGTAGGGAATCGCAAGACCGGCTTCGAGCACCGCGGACTCCGCGGTGTCGCGATCGCGCAGTTCCTGCCAGGGCACCAGCGCCACGCGGTACTGACCCAGAGCGCTCGCGGCCCAGCCGGCTCCGAGCAGGGCGCGGTTGGAGTACGGTCCCTGCAGGCGAGCGCTCTCGAGGACCTGCTGCGCCCGCTGCGGGTCGCTCCGCTGCAGGAACTCGTAGCCGAGCGCGAGCCGTGCGCGATCGGCCAGCGCGTCCCGTTCGGCGGCGCCGGTCACCGGCGCGATCACCTGTGTGAGCGCCTCAACGCCGGCCTGCTGCTGGCCTGAGCGAATCAGGGCAACGCCGCGGTTGTACGCCACGTAGGGCGCGAACTCAGCGCGGCCCTGCCAGTCTGCGAGCTCTGCGACGGCTTCGTCGAAGCGCTCCTGCTGCATGAGCACCTGGGCAAGCAGCAGCTTGCGCGGCGCGGCCTCCTCGGGCGAGGCTTCCCGCAACGCGCGGCGCAGCGATTGCTCGGCCTCCTCCAGCCGATTCTGCCGGTACGCGAGCCGCCCCAGCAGGTGCCAGGCCCGGCGCTGCAGCAGTGGGTCGGCGCGGCGCGCGAGCAGTTCGTCGAACGCTCGCTGCGCGGCCCCGGGCATCCCGTACGCCAGGCTCAACCCCCCGAGCAGCAGTTGCGCGTCGTCGCGATGATTGGGAAGACGCCCGCCGAAGCGATCGGGCGGCTGCGCCTCGCGGCGCAGCTCGACCAGTGTTCCGACCAGCGCATGAAAATAATCCTGGGTGTAGAAGTCAAACAGCAGCTCGCCGTACACGGGGTCGCGCACCTCCGCGACGGGCTGCTGCGCACTCGCCGGCGACGCGATCATCAGGGCGATCAGAACGCCGCAGCAGATGCCGTGCGCAATACCGGCCGGCCTGGTCACCATTCGCGAATAGAAAACTCTGGCTGCAGTTTACTGGTACGGTCCTCGATACGCAGCTCGACGAACTGCGGTCCGACGTCCTTGACGATCAGCTTGGTGGCGCCGCGCCTGTAGTCGCGCCCGTTGGGACCCTTGCCGGTGAACAGCGCAACGATTTCATGCTCACCGACACGGACGTTACCGGTATAGAGGCGGTGCACGCCGCCGCGGTGCAGGGCGTCCACCTGCCGATTGGTGTACAGGTAATTGGCCACTTCCTTGTCGTCGATCTTCAGCTGAATCGAATCGAGCTCGAAAAACGCGCCGACGTCCATGGACACGAACACGGCCAGCTGGGTGCTGGACGGGTACAGCAGCTCCTCTTCGAGCAGGAAGAGATCACGATTGAGCTCGAGTATCTCCTGCTTGAGCGTCTCGATGTTCTGGTCGAGACGTTCCACAGGTGCAGCTTTCTGTGCGACCGCCGGCGCGGCGAACGCGGCCAGCAATAACACCAGACCATACGGCCAACGCATCGAAACCCCTTAATTCTTGAGAAACCCCTGATTCGCCGTTACGCCGGCAACGCCTTTCAGCAGGCGTCTCGAGTATCGAATCCGGGGTTCGTTAATACCAAATGGAAAAATACAGATGCAGGCTGTCGGCATTGAACGAGTAAGGATTACTGCTGCCGCTGCTCGCGTCTGAATAGTCGTCGTAGTCGTAAGCAATGATCTCATAGGAGAGATTCAACGTGCCGCGCTTGATGCCGCCGTAGCGCCGAAACACCGGGTAGCTGATGCTCGCACCCAGGGTGTTCGACACGAACGTGCTGAGCTCCTTGTCGCGCGCCATGAAGTTCAGCTCTTCCTGAAAATCATCGCTGTAGAACGACGCCCGCTCCTGGGTGTAGTGGCGGTAGTACAGATCGACCAGCCAGCCGTTGTGCAGCTGGTTGGTGTAACCCGCTTCCCAGGTATGCGCCTGGATGTCCCACGAGTCCCAGAAGTAGCGGTAACCGAACAACGTGCTTGCATTCGGTGTCCAGGCCTTCATCGCGCGCAGCGATACCGCGTTGCTGGTACGCGTTTCCGGGTAGATCTCCGGCCCGGCGAAAACCCCCAGCACCCGCTTCGAGCGGTACGGGCTGCCCAGGAACCCTTCGTCGGTGATCGCCTCGTAGTCGAGGTTCATCAGCAACGACCGGCTCAGCACCTGGGAGATGCCCAGAGTGTAGTTGAACCGGTCGATGCTTTCCTCGAACGTGGTATCCACGCTGCTGCCGACGTTGTCGTCGCCGCGGCCCACGCCCATCTTCAACGTGGTCATACCGCCGAACACCTCGTGGGCGACGCCCAGCGAGAACATCCGCGCCTCGTAGTCCGTTTCACTGCTCCGCGTGTAGTTCAGGTTCATGATCGAGTTGCCGTACAGGTAGTCGGCACCGAACCCGTACTCGTCGCGCTCCTCGGCATAGGGGCTCGCGGTCGCCATCACGTCGGGCGAGGCGCCGCTGATCTGGTCGTTGTAAGCGTTCAGCGCGAGCGATACGTCGTTGCGCACGCCTTTGCGCACCAGAAAGGCAGGCCCGGTGACCTGAACCCCGCCGCCCTCGTAGGCGTGGTACTGCAGGTCCGTGCGCTCCTCCGGCAGGCCGATCGCGACCGCGTCCAGCCACACCCCGCTCGCGACGATCAGCGAGACCGTCACGATGCCGCCGCGCAGGCGTGCTACCGTCCTTGATTGCTCTGACATGTCAGGTCCCCACAGGCGTATCGCGCTAAAAATCCGACGCCGGGCGCGCAGCCGTGCGGCGCCCGGTGAACATCCGGACGCCGGGTAAATACCCTGTTTTGCTTGGCCATTCAATACTCTATGCGTGCCATTAACGACGCGGGCGGCCTTGGACGCAGGAATTCAACCGAGAGTTTAGCGTCTTGCAAGCAATTATCAGGCTAAATTACTAGACACCGTCCACAAATTTCCTAATTGCACCCGCAACCACCCCCGGTCGCGATGCCGCCGCCGCGCGCCGCCTCGCGCGTGGCGTTGACGTGCTGACGGTAGCGGGCCGACAGCGGATCACGGTCGAAGCGCATGAGGGGCTGTGCGAGCAGCCCGCGCTCGTAGGCCGGGACCCAGGGCCGAATGCCACACCCCGACAGCGCCGCCAGCAGGATCAAGGCGAGGCTCGAGGTACGTGTCATCTGTCCAGCAGCGCCGCAGTGACGGCGCGGTAGTCCGCTTTCAGCGCAGCGGGGCCCAGGTTCTTTGCCGTGATGCTGCCGTCGCGGTCTACGACCACCACGCCCGGCATTTTCTCGATCTGGTAGCTTTTTACCACGTCGCGCTTCACATCCAGCAGAATCGGGTAGGAAATCGAGGCGCCTGCGGCGGCCCGCGCGGAGCGGGCATCGAGGTAGTCGACGCTGATGGCGAGGATCTCCAGCCCCTTGCCGCCGGTCTCGGCGTACAGGTCCTGCAGGTCGTCGAGCAGCTGCGGGCACTCGGGGCACCAGGAGGCCCAGAAGACGACCAGCACGACCTGACCCCGGTACTCGGACAGGCGCAGGTTCTCACCGCTCACGCTTTTCAGGGCGAAGTCCGGCGCCGGCTCGGGCTGCGCCCGCAGCGACCCCATGCACAACGCGGCCAGTATGATCAGCAGCGCGCGCATCAGAAGAGGTAGCTCAACGCGCCGGCCAATTCGAGATTGTGGGTCAATTCGTTTCTCCCCAGCAGGTCGGACTCAAACAGATAGTTGCGCAGCTCCACGCGCACGATGAAATCTTCGGCGGGCAGCACGCGCACACCCAGACCGACATTGAACGTGAACTGCTCCTCATCGGCGAACTCGGTCACCCCGATCCCGCCGATGGCGAAAAAGCTGCTGCGCAGCGCCCGGTTTTCGCTCACGAACACCTCACCCGGCAAGAACGCATAGGCCACCGACACGTCGTAGCGCAGCAAGGCTTCTTCCTGGTCGGCGAAAATCGGCAGACCGAAGCGCCGGTAACGCTCATCGCTCACCGTCGAGGCGGCAACGCCAAGCTCGATGAAGGCATCGGCGGTGACGTGGTAGGAGAAACGCAACCCGGCAATCAGATTGCTGTCGAACTGCTCGATGCTGAGCAGCCCGAAGGCGATACCCACCTCGAAATCGTCGACGTTGATGGCCGGCACGGTTACCTCAGGCCGCTCCACCCGGGGTCGTATCACCTGCTCCTGGTCCGGCTCGGGCTCGAGCACCTGCGCCGCGGCCAGTCCCCAGCAAAGGCTGGCGGCCGCTACTATACCCCTGCACAGCCTGCGCATGACGCTCCGCATCAGAAGAAAAACGCCAACCCGATCACGTATTCCTGAACTTCACTGCTGCGGTCATCGCTCAGCAGCACCACATAGTCGCGGAAATCCGCCCGCACCAGAAAGCGCCGCGTGAGGTAGCTGCGCAGCCCCAGGCCGGCGTTGATTGCGGTCGCGTTGCTGGTTTCGGCGTTCACCAGCGTGCCCCGCGGCTGGTTCTCGAAGCGCCCCACACCGAGCGTGAAATACGGCACGAAGGTGCCGCCGGGTATCGGCTGCGACAACAGGTTCAGACGCCACAGCGTGGTGCTCGAAAACGTGCCCGAGATGCGCGACACGCCCAGCTCGACGGTGAAGTTCTCATGCAGCAGGTAGCCGACGTGAACGGCCATCGCCGGATCGTCCTCGGCCACCCCGGCGGCCATGCCGAACTCCAGCCGGCGGGCCAGAAAGTCATCGAGCAGTACGTCGCGAAAACTGGTGCCGACGCCCGCTTCGGTGAGCGTGCGTTCGAGCTGCAGGCGATGCGCCCAGCCTTCGACGCCCCGTTCGGTGCGGATCTTGAACCAGTCCGTATGCCGCTTGACGATGCGTACCCAGGCGCCCCGTTCGACCACGTGGAACACCGGGTAGGCGTCGCCGAACCCGGTGCGCATCTCGATGAACGGATCGGTTATCTGCACGCGCGGCAGGGCGTCCTCGGCGAGCACCGGGACCGGCGCCGCCACCACGATTGCAATCACCAGCCACGGCGTCAATTCCCGCAAGTCGAAACATCCGGTGGCGTGCAGCCGCCGCAGCTCGGTGCGTCGCGTGCGGTCACACGCCGGCTTATCCAGTCACGGATCGCGACGTAACACGCGTCGGCAGTGTCCGGGAAGATGTCGCCCCCGGTGTGCGTGCCGGAGATCGCAAACACGCCCCGCAACGGCTCCAGCAACAGCTTGCTGTCGGGCGGCGAGTTGAAATTCGCGAACGCCTTGGCGGAGATGAAGTTGGCGAGGATCTGCTGGTCGAACGTCGGATCCGCGGGGTCCGGATCGGCGAACAGCTTGAAACCGCCCCCGGAGCCTGTGGTGGAATTATGGCAACCGCTCGCCGAGCAGGTCAGCGGACCGAGGCTGCCGTTAATCGAGGCGTGCAGGATGGGGTCGATGCACTGCTGATAGTCCGTCAGGCACAGCGTCTGCGTGTTTGCACCGGTGTTCCCGACGCTGACGGTGTCGCAGGCCGCCAGGCAAACCGTGCCCGCCAGCGCGGCAATCCGCACAGCAGTTGTGACTTCGTGCAACACCACCCGCTCGATTGTAGCCGACGCGGGTCACGGACAGCCATTCGCCGCGGCCGCGGCATCGATCCAGGCGAGCAGCGTTGCGTAGCCGGCGCCGCCCATGGCCAGCACCGGAGCGCCCATGACGCTGGGATGCGGCGGGTTATCGGCTTCCATCGACGCCGGCCGGCTCACCAGGGCGCTGGCTGCGGCATCGCAGACGTCGTTGACCTGTGCCGACGTCACATTGAAATCGCCGTCCGGGTTGCCCGTCAACACGAACCGGTTGGCACTGAATCCCGGATTCTGCGCGTTCAGATCGGGCACGCCGTCGATGCTGCCGAAGGCCTGATGGCAACCGGCACAGTCGCTCATCAGAAGCGGGTGCACGCTCGCGGTGAAGGCCGCCTGACTCAGGCCGGCCACGCTGCCGCGGATCTCGCTCAGCTCGTCGACACCGTTGGCGTTGGCGTCGTCGAACGGATCGTTGTAGTACTGCGCGCCGATGTCGATCCACTCGGTTACCACGCGCCGCTCGGAGGCGTTCAGCGTATCGGCCCCGAGCGCGGTGTGATCAGTGGCGCCGAGGGTTTGCGGGGCGTTCAGCTCCCGGGCGAACAGGACTTCGATCAGATGACTGCTGCGTGAGCTGGTGCCGGAATCGCCGACCCGCACCAGCGGCGCCTCACGTACGATACGCACCTCGTCGTCGTCGATGGTGACCTCCGGCAGGCCGGTCGCCGGGTCGATAACGGGGTCACCGATAAGCAGCTCATCGTAAGACAGCAGGCGGCCCGACCCTGCCAGGCTGCTGCTCAGGTCCAGATCGCCCGCCGGCGTCGCGCCGGCGTGGCATCCGATGCAGTTCGCATCCCAGACAGGCTGCAGGTGGTCGGGGTAGTTGATGAACCCGTCGTTCAGATCCTGAATCGCGGCAGCCGTGTACAAGCCGGTCACCCCCGTGTAATCCACGTTGCTGGGCGCGTCGGCGGCGCGCATCGCCGCCGCCGGATCGGTCCAGACGTCGGTGTAGGCGATGTCGGTTTCGAGCGTGCGGGCGGCGGGGTCGAACCGCGTGCGCGTTTCCGCCATGGACTCACCCGACTGCGCGGCGAGCAGCGTGTTGGGATGATCTCCCGCAATGGGAGTGGCGTTGATGGCGCTTCCGCGACGGGGCGAGTGGCAGCCGTTGCATGTGCGCGTTTCGCCCGGGCGCACCTGCAGCCAGTTGGTATGCACCTGGAACGCCCGCCCCTGCGCGTCCAGCACCTGAACGCCGAGCGGCGTGTCGGCCGGTACCTCGATGCGCAGGGACCCGTCGGGCTCGACGTCGGCGTAACCGACGATGCGCTGCATCTCGAAATCGCTCGCGCCGATGGTCTCCATGGAGATGCCGGGCGGCGTCGGCACGGCGGCCGTGACGCGCGCAAAACGGACGGGCCGCTCCGCGGCAAGCGTTTGCGCCGGGTCTTTCAGCCGGGCGATGTCGGCCACACCCGCGCTTTGCGGGATGGTCTCGCCGGCGACCAGCACGCTGGTGCCCATGATGTCGAGGAAGTCGGTGTCGTAGACGCTTTTCACGTTGAGGATACCGAGGCCGGCGCCCGCCAGCGGCCCGGCGAGGTTGTCGTCGGCGATCACGTTGGGCAGGTCGCGCGGCATCGCGGCAACCGGGTCGGTGAGCGCCCGGCCGACCGCCGGCAGCACGATCGGTCGCAGGCTCTGATCCCCGAAGTCGAACATGTAGATGCCGTACTGCGGCGGGTTCTCGACCGCTTCCAGCTCGCCGGTCAGCGGGTTCGGTTCGGTGGCGGCACGATCCCGGGGGAGGTTCGGTTTGAACGACACCAGCGCGCGGTCGGTGCCGTCCCACAGCGGGTAGGGCGTCGTGTAGCGGCCGGTGTCGGCGTACTCGCGCCCCAGCGGCGTCTCGAACAGCGTGGGCTGGAGCTGCCCGCTTGTCTGCACCGGCGTCGCGGACGCCGGCTGGCCGTCGTCGGAATAGTTCTTCACATCGATGGTTACCAGCGCGCCGCCTTCGTCCGTTCCGGACAGCGGCATCAGCGAAGACAACACCCGGCCGTCCGGCATCTCGCGCGGGTGCAGGAAACTGTTGCCGGGGCTGAATGCACCGTACTGGACAAAGATATTGGTGCCGTCCGGGTCGGTGGTGAACAGCGGAAAGTGATTGCGGTTCGCGACATGGTCCCAGCGCGCGAACATTATCTGCCCGGACATCAGCACCGTCGGATTGCGGTCGTGGCTCTGGTTAAACGAGATCTGCCGGATGCTCGACCCGTCCGCGTTCATGACGTGCAGCACGATGCTGCGTTCACGCTCGTACTCGTCACGGTAAGCGTAGGGTTCGTCCAGCGTCTGGCGAGTGGTCTGCTGGCGATTGGAGGAGAACACGATGCGGCCGTCCGGAAGGTAGGCGGGGTCCACGTCGTCGCCGCGATCGGCCTCGGCGTCGTCACTGATCAGCCGCCGCAGGCTGGCCATCGTGCGATCGTATTCCCAGATATTCCAGGTTGCATCGGCCGGACCGCGCATCGAGAAAAGAATGCGCAGGCCGTCATAGGAGACCTCGGGATCGGACACGTCGCCCGCGCCCTGGGTGTGGCTCCGGGTGATGTTGCGCGTGGCCGCGCTCGGCGAGGCCAGATCCTTTATGAACAGGTCGCCGCCCGGCGAAAACATGACGCCGTCGGTCGGATTGCCCACCGCCTCAATGCTGCGGTTCGCGTACACCAGCGGGAAGTCGGCTTCGACCACGTCGGAGCCACCACCACCGGTGCAGCTCTGCAGCAGCCATAAACTCGCCAGCCAGGCACCGGTAGTCGCCGATCGTTGCATCCTGATTCCTCATCGGGAAGGCGCTTCGACGGTGCCTCCCACCGGGTTGAAACATAACCCAGGTGTTTGAAATGGACCACAAAAACAGCAAATTTATGAGAACTGGAAAGGGTTTTGGCAAGCCAGCAGCATGGGAATGCGACCATATTCACAGAACCTCCGGGTCCTGTGACAGACAATTTCTGCCACGTGCGACATGGCTTCTAAAGTTATGTGCGCAACGCCCGAGATAGTTTACATGTCGGCTTCGCCTCGTGCCCGGGGCAAGCAAGGCCTGGCGCCGAAACTCACGGAGATTGATCCAGCTATGAGACCGATATTGAGAGTTCTTACCAGCATCCTGATGCTCGCCGCATTGAGCCAGATGCCCGCACACGCCGCCAAGGCCGAGAATTTCAACCTGAAGGGACTGAACAAGACCGTCAAGCTGAGTGCCTATCGCGGACGCGTCGTGTACCTGGATTTCTGGGCGTCCTGGTGCACGCCCTGCCGCAAATCGTTCCCCTGGATGAACGCCATGCAGAAGCAGTACGGCAAGTACGGCTTCAACGTCGTGGCGATCAACCTCGACGAGGATCCCGCGCTGGCCAGCCAGTTCCTGCAGCAGACGCCGGCAAACTTTACAGTTGCCTTCGATCCCAGTGGGCGCACGGCGGAATCCTACAGCGTGGACGTTATGCCGAGCTCATTTCTGATTGACCGAAAAGGCGAACTGGTCGCTGTTCACAAGGGGTTCCGTAATGGAGACTCTTCGACGCTGGAGAAGGAAATTCGCCAACTGCTAGCGAGTAAATGAAGCGATGATGCGTAACCTGATCATAGTGGCGGGGGTGCTGGCCCTCTCCGGATGTGGCTCGATGCTCACGTTCGAGCCCGTCAAGCCCTGGCAAC
>JAHELT010000218.1 GCA_024644045.1 Chromatiales bacterium
GTCCCTGGCCGGCCGGCCGCTTCGCGACCTGCGTCAGTACCTGCTCACACGCATGCACGACGCGGGCTGGCAGGAGACATTTCCGCTGTTGATCTCTGCATGGGAACAGCCCGTTCTGGTCAGTCCCTCGGTACACCTCTGGATTCCGCTGGCAGGCGAGGGCGACCCGCTAGTCGAAGCGATTTTCGAGCAGCAGCTTGCCGGAACCAAGGGCGCGTTTACCGGCGCCGTCCCCACCACGCTTCCAGCGCGCTGGCAGCAGCGCCTCGCCAATGGGGCCGCCCTGCTCGGTATTCTGTTCCAGCAACTCGGCTATGTCGGGCGGTGCAGCCTCGACGCGATCCTGGTCGGCGCGAACCTCGATGCCGCCGCGCTTCACTGGATCGAGTGCAACGGGCGCTGGGGTGGTGTCTCCCTGCCGCTGACGCTCGCGGGACGCCTGTTCGGCGACTGGCGGGCTCGGCCTTTTATCATCGCGGAACAATCGGGCTTGGGCGGTTCGCCACAAGCTCTAGGTGAAATCCTGACGGCGCTCGACGGCGAACTCCTGATTGCCGGCGGCGAACCGGCGGGCTCGGTGATCCTCTCGCCTTCACCGCTGGAGATGGGCAGCGGCTACGATATCATGGCCTTCGATGACGATCTCGAGACCGCCGGCCGTCGCGCGGTGCGCGTCGATGCGATTGTGAGACGCGCGCTTTCAACCGGATGATCCGCGGTACACGCGCAGCGCATGGCGCGCGAGCGTGTCGAAGTAGACGGCGCCTACCTTCATCACCGCCTCGTCCACATCGAACTCCGGGCTGTGCAACGGAATGTACTCGTGCTCGTGCGCGCGCGCGCCAAAGCGCACATAGCACCCCGGCATCGCCTCCAGGTAATAGGAAAAATCCTCCGACCCCATGCTCGGATGATCCATGTGCATCAGCCCCTGGTCACCGATCACTTCGCGCGCCGCGCGGTAGCAGATTTCGGTCTCGCGTTTCGTGTTGACCACCGGCGGGTAGCCGGCATCGATATCGACGTCGATGCGCGAATTGTGCAGTTCTGCGAAAGCATCCGCGATGCGCGCCAGGCCTTTGTGCAGGTGGGTGCGGACCTCCGGCAGCGTTGTTCGGATCGAGCCCTCCAGCACGGCGTGCTCCGCAATGACATTGGGTGCGCTGCCGGCCTCGACGCGACCGATGGTCACGACCGACGGGTAGATAGGATTGATCTCCCGGGAAACCAACGTCTGGATGGCCGTGATCAACATTCCCGCGATAACGACCGCGTCGGTGGCCTCATGCGGCCGTGCACCGTGTCCGCCACGACCCTGCACGCGAATCGTGAAGCGGTCGGACTGGGCCGTGATAACACCGTCTGCAACCATGATCTCGCCGACCCGATAGTGGTGCGTGACGTGCCCGCCGAAGATGGCCGCGACGTTGTCCAGGACACCGGATTCGAGCACCACGCGCGCGCCACCACCGCGCTCCTCGGCTGGTTGGAAGACTAACAGCACGTTGCCCTCGGGCGGCGACTCAGCCAGCAGCGCACCGGCGCCCAGCACCATCGCCATGTGTGCATCGTGGCCGCACGCATGCATCTTGCCGGCCACCGTCGAGGCAAAAGGCAGATCGGTATTCTCCGCCCCCGGCAGCGCATCCATCTCGGCGCGCAATGCGACTGTCTTCATCCGGCCATCGCGCAAACGGCCCACGACGGCGCTGCCCTTACCCGCGTACGAATAGGAAAGCCCCAGGCGCTCGAGTTCCTTGATAATGAGCTCTGCGGTGTGCTCCTCCTCGAAGGCAAGCTCGGGATGGCGGTGAAAAGCGCGCCGGAGTTCCACCATGCGCGAAAAGATCCTGTCGGCTTTCTCTGCGTAGTTCACAGCGATCGGTGGGGGCTGCGCTCAGCCGTTGCGTCTACCATCGTGTCGTGTCGCGCGAGAACGTTTTCGGCCGGTGTCGGTGTCACCAGGCTCCCCACGACGACGGCGCATGCCGCAGCGGCCACGCCCGGGATTATCTCGTAGAGTTCGAACAAACCGCCGGACAGCTGCTTCCAGACGATCACGGTAGTGCCGCCGACGACGATCCCGGCCAACGCGCCGCCTCGATTCATGCGGCGCCAGTACAGCGCCAGAATCAACACCGGCCCGAAGGCGGCCCCGAATCCCGCCCAGGCGTAGGCAACCAGATCCAGCACCATGCTCCGCGAATCCATGGCGAGTGCCCAGGCGACCACGGCGATCACCGCGACGGCGGTTCGGCCGACCAGCATCAACTCGCGATCCCCGGCCTTGCGACGCAGCAGCGCCCGGTAGAAGTCCTCGGCCAGCACCGCCGATGCGACCAGCAGCTGCGAGTCCGCCGTGCTCATTATTGCCGCTAGAATCGCCGCCAGCAGTATCCCCGCCACCAGCGGGTGGAACATCGCCTGCACCAGCACCATGAACACCGTTTCCGTCGCGGCGCCCGTCAGCGGCTCCGACAAGTAGGCAACGCCGGCAAGCCCCGAAAGCATCGCCCCCACGAGTGTCAGCGCCGTCCAGCTTACGGCAATGTGTCGCGCGCCGGGCACCTCATCGGCCGACCGGATGGCCTGAAAGCGGGCGAGAATGTGTGGCTGGCCAAAGTAGCCGAGCCCCCACCCGAGCAATGAGCACACGGCGATCAGGGAGATCGTCCCGCCCTCGCTGTCGGTCAAAGGGTTCAGCAAAGACGTATTGACGGTGCGGATTGCTTCCAGCGCCGGACCCCACCCGCCTGACTGGGCAAGGGCGGCAACCGGTACCGCAAGCAGCGCTGCGGCCATTAACAGAGCCTGGATCAGGTCGGTCCACGACACGGCAAGAAAGCCGCCCACGCAGGTGTAGAGCAGAATCGCGAAAGCACCAGCGCCTACCGCCCACGCGTACGGGATATCGAACGCCGTCGCGAACAGCTTGCCGCCAGCCACCAGTCCCGACGTCGTATACACAGTGAAAAACAACAGAATGAAAATCGCGGACATCACGCGCAACACGTGTGTGCGATCGGCAAATCGTTGCTCGAGAAACGCGGGTACGGTAAGCGCGTTTCCGGCCATCTCGCTGTAGATTCGCAGCCGCTGCGCAAGCAGGCGCCAGTTGATGTAGGTACCGATCAGCAACCCCAGCACCAGCCAGACCGACTGCAGGCCCGCCACGTAGGCAAGGCCCGGAAGTCCCAACAACAGCCAGCCACTCATATCGGACGCGCCGGCACTCAACGCCGCGACGCTCTTGCCCAGGCGCCTGCCGCCCAGGATGAAGTCGCCGAGAACGAGGGTGCGACGCCATGCCGCGACGGCGATAGCCGCCAGCACGACGAAATAAGCGGCAAACGTGATACTGATACCGAGCCGCCCCTCGATCATCGGCCGACTCGAACGCTCGATCTGAGGTTCGCCGTTGCTGTCACGCTGCAGATTGTGGCGCAAACGCCCGTTGACGCCTTGATACGGATCACCACCCCGGTCGCTGCGAGCCCCCGGGGTACGGGAACCGGCATGCCGGTCCGTCGCAAACCGTGCGACCGCAAAAAGCGTTGATCCAGATCATGGTCTCGTGGAAGGTCGAGCGGCTAGTTTATCGGTACCGGGCGCCCATTCTCCGCGATCAAGGATTTCCGCATGGCTGCTATAAAGCGCATTGTGCTCGATGTGTTGAAGCCTCACAGCCCCAACGTGGTGGAGTTTGCCCAGCGAATCGCCGATGACATGGCCGGCTGTCGCGTGCAGGTCACCGTTTCCGAGATGGACGAGAACACCGAATCGCTCATCGTCGTGATAACCGGCGACCAGGTCGAGTTCGAGGTCCTGAGTGACGCCTTGCGATCGATGGGAGCATCGTTGCACAGCATCGATGACGTGGAGGTCGTGCAAGGCGAATGAGCATACTCGCGGAACTCGGGCTGCTGATCCGTCTGTCGCACTCACAAGGCATCGCTCGCCGCTACTTTGTGGTCAACGGCTTCGACGGTGCCCTCGCTATGCTTGGCCTGAACATGGGTTTTTACCTGAGCGGCGGCGTAGCGACAGGCATCGCCGTGAGCGCCTGCACGGGCACGGCGATTGCCCTCGGAATGAGTGGATTGAGCAGCGGCTATGTCAGCGAGATGGCCGAGAAGAAAAGGGAACTTCGCGAACTCGAACGTGCCATGGTGACAGACCTGGAAGAATCCGTGCATGCTATGGCGGCGCGTCTCGTGCCCGTGCTCATTGCTCTCGTCAACGGGGTGGCGCCGTTTCTTATCGCAATGCTCGTGACGATGCCGCTGTGGCTCGAGCAGGCCGGTGTATCGATGCCAATCGCTGCGCTCCATGCAGCTATCCTGACGGCGTTCGCGGTTATATTTCTGATGGGTATCTGGCTCGGCCGGATCAGCGGCACTTTCTGGCTGTGGAGCGCGCTGCGCACAGTCGCGATAGCGATCGCGACCTGCGCGCTGATTCTGCTCGTCACCGCTTAGCGCGCTCTATGCCCGCTCAAGTGGCTGCCAGCGTCAGCAGGCAGCCGCCGAAATGGACGAAAACGGATATCAATGCGATGGCCATCAGATTGAGCCATACACCGGCCCGGGCCATCTGTGCGACGCTCACGTAACCCGACGAATACACAATCGCGTTGGGCGGCGTGGCGACCGGCAGCATGAAGGCGCAGCTTGCCGCCAGCGCCGCGGTGACAAGCAGCGCGTCCGGCGGCAGATCCGCGGCGAGCGCGGTGGCAGCGAGAACCGGTAGTAACGTCGCCGTCACGGCGGTGTTGCTTGTGATCTCGGTGAGAAAAACCACCAACGCACACACCGCAGCGATCGCGAGCAGAGGGGCAATACCCTGCAAACCACCGAGCGCCGATGCGATCCATGTGTCGACGCCATTCGCCGCGATGGCGCTGGCGAGACTCAACCCGCCGCCGAACAGAATCAAGATGTCCCAGGGCAAGCGCTTCGCTGTCGGCCAATCCATCACGAATACGCGCCGGCGGGGATCCACGGGCAGCAGGAAAAGGATCAAAGCAGCTCCGATTGCGATTACCGTATCGGAAATGCCGGTTAAGCCGGTCCACGCGACGAGTTGCGGGCGCAGTATCCAGCCGGCGGCGGCCATTGTGAACACGGCGAGGACGAGCTTCTCGCCGCGTTGCAGGGATCCGAGCCTGCTGAGTTCCGAGCCGATCAGGCCGCGGCTTCCCGCGGTGGGCGCGACCCGCAGCGGATACGCGACACGCGTCAGATACAGCCACGTTATCGGTAGAAACACGGCGACTACCGGCAGACCGATGCGCATCCACTCGAGCATCGTCACCTCGACACCGTAGTGTTGCTCGAGGAAACTGGCGAGCACCAGGTTCGGCGGTGTACCGATCAGAGTCCCCATGCCACCGATGGATGCTGCGTAGGCGATACCGAGCATGAGCGCCGTAGCGAAGCCCTCAAACGCGTCCTGCGCCGTTCGAGTGTCCTCCTCCATGTTCGATCTGTGTTCGCGAAACATCTCCAGGATGCTTGCCGCTATCGGCAACATCATGATGACGGTAGCCGTATTGGAGATCCACATGCTGAGCACGGCGGTTGCAAGCATGAAACCCGCTATCAGACGCGCCGGCTGGGTCCCGACAGCGGCGAGCGTCAGCAACGCGATGCGCCGATGCAAGCCCCAACGCTGCATTGCCAGTCCAAGAATGAACCCACCCATGAACAGGAATATGATGCTGTTCGCGTAGGCCGCAGTGGTGGATGCTACTGGTGCTATCCCGAGTAACGGAAATACTGCGACGGGCAGCAGGGCCGTCGCAGCCAGAGGCAGCGCCTCCGTCAACCACCAGCAGGCCATCCAGACCGCCACCGCGACGGTTGCCCGTCCTGCCGGCGTCAGCGCTGCATCCCAATTCGAAAGCCACAGATAAGCGAAGAGCGCCAGCACCGGCCCGAGAAACAAACCCAGCCAATGCACACGTCGCGCGCCGACAGGCCGCGAATGCTCGTGCTCATCGGTGCCGGGCGTCACCAAGAAGCTCCGTGAAACACCTGAGCAACTTACGACGGCTGATCAGCAGCGTCCGTGTACATCCGATGCAATACTGCTATGAGGGCTCCGATACCGAGCAGCCAGAGGACAAAAACAGCCAGCGAACCCAGCACCGGAATCAGCGTGATGAGCGCCACCGCGACTACCGTCAACGCCAGTATGAGCGAGCGTGCGCCCCGCGCCGACGCAGCGTGACCGGTGCGGCGCGACACGAGTTCCGCGATAGTGTACAAACCCGCGAGGTAGCCCAGCAGCAGCAGCATGAAGTAAACAGCACCCAACGGCAGCGCGAGCAGAAAACCGACACCGGTCGCAAACAGAACAACGATCAGCAGGGGCGTCACCAGAACGACGCCCGCACCAAGACCCAGTGATTTGAATGGCTCTGCCGCCAGCGTAGTCGCGACGCGCTGAGCGAGCTGCGGAAACAGCCAATAGTAAACCAGCAGCGTCAATATCACTGCGAAACCGAAGAAAAGCCTTCCCGCTACCTGCCAGTCCTCGTCTTCACGTGTCTGCACCGGTGACGGTACCTGAATCACTTGTCCGCCGATCTGTGCGCCCTCGTCTATTGTGGGTTCTCGTTCACTGCGCACGGTAACGTCCCCGCCGATCACGGCGCCGGATTCGATATGGATATCGTCTCCGACCAGTTCGGCATTCCCACCGATGTTGCCGCCGATCCGTATCGTGGCACCGGCGGCCCTGAGTTCGCCGCCGATGT
>JAHELT010000219.1 GCA_024644045.1 Chromatiales bacterium
TCCCGGCGACGGTGGACAGAGCAACTCCGGTGCCGTTGTAAGCACCTGCGGCGTAGATGTCCGGGGCCAGACACGCAAACAGAAAGGCGCTTCCCCGCGTCTTGCCGATCACCCCCGACCATGAAGCTTCAATTTCGATGTCGAGATCTGGAAAGGCGGCCTGCAGTCGTGAACGGTGTTTGGCTGCGGCCGCCTCGCGGCCGGTTCGGTCTGGAAGTGCATGCGGCCGGCCACCGCCGCCGCTGCGCACCAGCAGGCGATTGCCCGGGACGCGAAGAAGCGAAGCATCGCGCGTGCACGATGCCCACGTGGTCGCCGTCCCGAGCCGTTTGAGTTGCGCGCCCGCCAGCGGTCGGGACAGGCTGGCGAAAGCAAGCCGCGGCACCACGCGGCGCGGGCCGGGGGTCAGTTCGTCGAGGAAACCGTTGGTCGCGAGGAAAAGATGCTCGGTCCGGACCCGCGCTCTCGGCGTCTCCAGACCGAGCCCTCCGTCCCTCCGAACGCCCAGGACCGGTGTTCGCTCGTGGAGGCTGACGTTCGCCGGCAGTGCCGCGGCAAGGCCGCGCGCCAACGCCAGCGGGTGGAACAACACGCTGTCGCGGGCCACAAACGCATTGGAGACGCCGGCGATACCCGTCAGCTCACCCACCTCACTTTCCGGGACCTGCTCGAACCGCACCCCCGCGCGCTCGAGTCGCGTCAGTGTCTTTCGCAGTGCCGCGGCGCTGGCTTCGCTCGCGGCGGAAACCACCCGTGGCGACGGACTCCAGCCGCAGTCGATTCCCAGGGTGCCGACCAGCTTCGCGAGTTGGCTCTGGCCCGCAGCGCCGAGCCGGACCAGGCGACGCAATTCACGATCGAGCAGCGGAGGCGCATGCGTGCCCGGTGGGCCGAGCTTGCCGACATTTTGACCGGACGCGCCGTTGCCGACGCGGCCGGCGTCGAGAAGAACGATCCGCCAGTCCGGCCGCAGCTGGCCGAGACGGCGTGCGACGGCGAGGCCAGTGTAGCCGGCGCCGACAATCGCGGCCTCGACTGTGACGTCCTGCCCGAGCGGTCTGGCCGGGGGCGGTTCGGGCAACGTCGACACCCAGCCGCCGCCGTCGCCCGCGGCTGGCAGTCGCCTGACACGTTTCATGGGCGCTCGCCCGACTTGATACCGACGAGGCGCACCAAGGCGTGCTGGTGACGACCGTACGGCGGATGGGCGTCATCGACGAGCATCTGCTGGTGATGGAGCACCTCGACTGAGCGCTGTTCACACCACGCCAGTAGCTGATCACGGCGGAGAAATCCACGGACCGTTCGCCCGTCCTCGTCCAGAAGTTCCGTGCCGTCGACGAGATGGGGTATCTCCCGCCGGGCATCGAGGAGCAGCGGGTCGTCCTCGGTGAAGCCGGACAGGATCAGACGCCCACTCGGGCGGAGCGCAACGTACACGCGATCGAGCAGGTCCTGGCTCTCGCGGTTCGACAATAGCTGTAGCACGTTCAGAATCACCACCACGTCGAATTTCTCGCGACCAAAGTCGTAGTGCCGGGCATCACCCGTCTCGAAACTGAGTCGCCGATGCCGCGGCAGCGGTCTCTGGAGCACCGGATCGAGCCCGAGCGCCTCGTAGCCCGCCCGCGCGAGGTGCAGGGTCACGGCGCCACGACCACACCCGATGTCCACGGCGCGTCCACTCGACACGCGGGGCACATGGGTGCGCACGAAACGCGGGGCGCGCCTGAACGAGGGGAAAGGCACGTTGACCCCAAGCTCGCGCAGACTGCGGCTGATCACGACACGATCACCGGAACGAACGCTGGCACGGGCAGCAACTGGCTACTGGCGTGCGACTCGAGATCGGAAAGACCGCCCCAGGTGACCTGCAGTAACGCCCTGTCCCGCGAGCCGGCGTCGGAGTGACACCCGTGCGAAGGACCCTCGGGCTGCGAAGCCGGACAACCATCAGCGCACTCCCAACTCGCGTGTGTAGCGCTGCACGTGGCGTGAGAACCTGGTCATCTCCGCGACTGCCCAGCGCTCGGCCTCGGTCAGTTCCGGGTGCCAGAAATCGGCGATGAGGACGACGCGATCCCCAACCCCTTCGTGCCACACTTCGTGATCGAAAGAGCCGTCGAAGACCGTGCGCTCGCCGGCTATCCAGGGGCGCGTTTCGTCCCCCACCCGCATCTTGCAGCCCGCGGGCGCAACCAGGGTCAGCTGCAACCGCAGCCTGGTGTTGGTTTCCGCGCAGTGCGCGGCGATGTGCGTACCGCCGCTGAGGACGGAGAAGTAACTGAGGCCGTTCTGGCACAGTCCGGGAATCGAACGGATGAGCGCGCCGGTGCGCGGCGCCTGCAGGTACGCTTCACGGCGCGCGTAACCGTAGGCGCTGAAAACGAATATCTTCCACGAGCCGTCGACACCGATGTTGGGCGGATGCTCGACGGTCGCGTCGCCCTCGTGCTGGTGCCCCGGTCGGAGCCCGGCCAGCTCATTGCGTACGTCCTCGATCGACGCCTGCAATCGCCGCGTCCACGGGAAGTCGTCCGGGTCGTGCCACGGTTTTGCGCTCAGACCCTCGAAGTAGTTGGGTGCGGTCTGTAGCGGATGGGCGCGGACGGGCTCCTGGAACCCAAAGCTCACCTCAAGGTAGCGCAGGGCGCGCTCGAGATCGGCCGGCGCATAACCACGATCGCGTGCCCGGCGCTCGATGAGCGACCGCAACACGCGATGCCGCAGTGGCTTTGACCAGCGGTTTACGGTGCCCGCGAGGCTCATCTTGCTGCCGTTTCCGAGAGCGGGACCACGGGCCGGCGCTTGCCACCGGCGCCCGGTTCGATACGGTCGGTGCGCTCGATGCGCACGCGCTCGAGCTGAAAGGTTCCGGCCAGGCGCGCTGCCAGCCGGCGCTCGTCAGCAGCCCGAAATCGTGGATCCGCCTCCACTAACAGATTCATCTCACCGCGCCGTCCCTGACGCGCCTGGTAGGCCGCGACGCCGCATACCTCGCGCATGACCCCGGCGAGTACCGTCGTCGCCATGACCGTCGAGCCGTCAGCGAGTATGAGCACATCGTTACGCCGGCCGTCCACGCGCGTGAGCAGGGGTAGACTGCGTCCGCAAGCGCACGGCTCCGAACTGAGGGCAGCGAGGTCACCGATATCGTAACGCAGGAGCGGTGCGGTCCGGTTCTGGAAGTCGGTAATGACCACCGCCCCGAGTTCGTCAGGTTCCGCGTGGGTACCGTCGGGCCGCAGGATTTCTACCTCCATGAGATCGGCATTGACGTGCATACCGCGCCGCTCGCGACACTGCCAGGCGATGAGGCCCACTTCCCAGCAGCTGTACTGGTCGATAGGCGCCACACCGAAAGCCTGACGGATGCGGTCGCGCATAGCCTCGGTGAGCACCTCCGAGGTAGCCACGACAACCGCGGGCCGCAGAGTCAGGCCCGCGGCCAGCGCGGCCACGGCGATCTGCTCGACCCAGCTGGCATAACCCTCGATGACCCGCGGGCGCAGCTCGGCGAGCTGCGCGAGCTGCTCTTCAATGGGACGGTTGAACGTGATTTCACTGCGCCGCGGTACGCGCGGTGGCCGCAGCGACGCTGGCGTGGTCGACGGCGTCTGGGTCGCGATCCTATCCGTCAGCCGGTAACCGACATGCAGCAGACTGCGGGTGATGGCGGCACCACGCAAGTCGATCGCGACCCGATCGCAGAGTATGTCCTCGATCTCACCCGTGGTGCCGCTTGTGTGCAACGTGACCACCGAATCGGGGCGGGTGCCGGCGGCGATACGATCCTTGGGCGCTCGCGCGTGCAAGTCCCTCTTGGTGGTGACCGGCAATGCCTGCAGCGCGTCCGGTGCGCTCAGGTCGGCCGGCCGCAGGCCCGATTCCGCGGCGAGCCGCTGGTAACAGGGGACCCGCCGACAGGCGTGTTCCAGGGTACGGCGCAGCCGGCGCTGCCGAAGACGTTCAAGCGAGGCGATGCTCCGCCACGGTGTGCGGTGCATGCGGGCGAGCTGTACGGCCTTGCGCAAGAGCATGTCAGAAATCCGGCCCCGCCCTGCGAACGGGCCGGTACGAATCCGACGTCAGCTTTCGATAGAACATGGTATAGACCTAGAGAATGAATAAATTTTCCGCTATAAGCAATTGAATTCTAGTTAAAACCATTGAGCTTCGTGTTTGCGTCAAAAATATCCGTTGTCCCAAACGGCACCTGTCGCCAACCGCCGGGGACCATGGCATTGAAAGTGTTGTAGTTACCACGTTGATCAGTTAATGATCCGTTAACTGCGGCCACGGCGCCGGCGGAATTGACAGTGAAACAGACGCTTGCGGCGAGGGCGATCGGATATCTTTTAGTTGTTGGCCCCAATCCTTAATTCGTTCTTTATTAACACTTTATTGCGTCGCCGGGATCGAATCTTGCTCAACCTACCGGAGAACTTGCTGCGATTCAATGAGACATATTCCCTCGCTTGGTTCGAACGATCGTTACGGGTCGATTTTGCCGATTCGGGACGTGCAGCGAGTATCTTGATTGGATTGCGGTTTCAACCGGTCAATGCAACACCTAACCTCTAACGGTAGAGAGGAGGACGTTGTAAATGAAGCAGCGTAGGTTCCGGGCGCTCGCTTGCGCGCTGCTGGTCGCGTTTTGCGTGCCCGTTACCGGGCAGGACGCAACCGACGCCGAGGCCCCGCGGCCGTGCGCGGACCTGCGCGAGACATCCCAGTTCGACTTCTGGATCGGCACCTGGGACGTGCACATGGCGGACGGCCGCAAGGCCGGCGTCAACGTCATCGCCAAAGAGCAGGGCGGTTGCGTGCTGGTCGAAACCTGGGCCAGCGTCCGCGGCGGGACCGGCACGAGCATGAACTACTACGACCCGGCGGGCGGCCAATGGGTGCAGAACTGGATCGGCGCCGACGGCTCGCTGATCGACATTCGCGGCGGATTGCAGGACGACGGCGCCATGCTGCTGACCGGCTTCATCCAGTACTACGGTCGCGACGGCCGCCGGGACTTCCGGGGTCGCTGGACACTGCTCGATGACGGGCGCGTGAAACAGCACTTCGAAGAGTCGGCGGACGGCGGCGACACGTGGACTGAATGGTTCATCGGCTACTACACGCGTCGCGGGACCGACGCGCGGTGAACGAGCCCGAACCGACGCGGCCGCGTTTCAAGTCGAGACCCGCGTGGCGACTGTTCGACGATGACTTCCGTGAGCACCGCCTGCAGTACCTGAAACAGACGCTGATGGCGACCGCGTCGATGCTGGGCGTGCTGTTGCTGCTCGATCTCGTGGAACAGACGGTGCTGATCGCATCGCTCGGCGCGAGCACGTTTATCGTATTCTCGATGCCGCACACGAAGCGTTCGAGGCCGCGCTACCTGCTGGGCGGTTACCTGGTCGGCGCGCTGTCCGGCTGCTCGCTGTCGGCCGTCGCGGCGTTACTGATAGACATGTCGATCGCGGACGCGCGGGTCATCGAAGTCTGTTTCGCGGCGCTCGCGCTCGGTTGCGCGTTCCTGATCATGGTCGTCACGGATACCGAGCATCCGCCAGCCGCCGCGCTGGCGCTGGGCTTCGTACTCAACGAGTGGGACCTGTATGCGCTGATCGTCGTGCTGTCCGGGATCGGGCTGATCACCGCGATCAAGGAACTGATGAAGCCCCGGCTGCTAGACCTTATTTAATCCAGGCCGAGCGAATTCACTCAGCCGATGAACTGTCCCATCGGACGGTCGTGGGACTCTTCGTGCTGCTGGCGCTCCAGTTTCTTCTGCTCGAGCTCGCGTTTCTTTTCTTCGATCTTCCGCTGCAGCGTATCGCGCTGCTCCGGCGTCAGGACCGCATGCAGTTTCGCCCGCATCTCGGCGAGCAACACGACCGTCTCGGCAGCGCTGTTGGCCGCCAGCGCAGCAGCGTCGTCGGTCTTCTCGCGATAGGCCGGATCTTCCGGATCTGTGGCGAGCAGGTCCTCGGCTGTCTTGCGGCCGAGCTTCGCAATGTCGCCCAGGCGTTCGCCGTAGTCGGACACGATGATCTGGATGTCCGTCTGTTGCTGCCCGGTCAGGCCGAATTCATCCCTGAACTGCTGCATCATCTGTTCCGGCGCAAGGCCGTCCATGCGATCGTGCATCTGGCAACGGTGCTCGTGATGGCCCTTTGGGCCATGCGCCGACTTGTCGTCATCCGCCGCCGGCGCCGGGCCGGCCAGCAGCAGGCACGCGGCTGCGGCCAGGATCCTGGTCATGACGATTCGGGTTGCGGTCTCCGGCGCTTCCATATCTGGCTCCTTGACGTGTTCGCACCTGTCAGTCTGCATGATTCGAAATCATACACCAGTACACAGTTCACGCGCAGATTGGAGCCCGCCGCCGCGAGCGCGCAGGATGTCAGGCGGAGCGATCGAGCAGATGGTCGAGCGGCGCCTGCATGACCAGCGTTTCCGGCTCTTCGCCAACGGATTCCGCCGGGGCCTCGACGGTTTCGCCGGCAATTGACTTGTAGGCCAGCGTGAATTCCTCGATGCTGATGACGTCGCCAGGCTCCAGCAGAACGCTCTTCATGCGGTGGCCGTTGACGAAAGTCCCGTTCGTGCTGCCCAGATCGACATCGCAATTTCGCCGCAACAGGTCACGATTGGTTCTCTGCTTGCGCACGTACGCCGCGGCGATGTCGTCAAGGTCCATTCGCTGCGCCGCGGCGCCGCCGAGGCCATGGAGGCCAT
>JAHELT010000057.1 GCA_024644045.1 Chromatiales bacterium
CCGAAGTCTTTCTTGAGCTCGGTGGTCGCAAAAAAAAGGTTCAGCAGCTGGCGCGATTCCGGCGTCATCAGCAGCTCGCCGAACGCCTGCGCCTCGGCGCGCAGTCCGGCGTCAAAGCCGCGCTGCAACCCGGTCTCCACGACCGACAGGATCTTCTCCGGTGCCGGGTACAGGCTGCGGGTCTTCTCGCGCACCTGCTTGCGGGCGCGAGACAGGAGCAACCCGCGCCCCGGCGGGGTGCGCGTCAGGAGCCGGTTGCGCCAACCCTGCCAGTCGAGCAGCGGTCGCCGCCCGCGCGGGTGTTTGCCGTGCCGTTGCTCCAGCGCCAGGTTGATCGCCGCATCCAGCAGCACGGCATGTGGTACGGTTTCGTCGACCAGACCCGTACGCAGCGCCTGGCGCGCGTCGAGCTGGCGGCCGGTCAGCAACATGTCCAGCGCGCGCTGCACGTCGATCAGCCGGATCAGCCGCTGGGTGCCGCCGCCGGCAGGAAGCAGACCCAGCTGTACCTCCGGCAGACCGAGGCGGGTGGTAGCGGCTTCGCTCGCGATGCGCGCATCGAAGGCGAGCGCGAGCTCCAGGCCGCCGCCCAGGCAGGGGCCGTGAATCGCCGCCACGCTGGTGCAGCGCAGGCGGCTGATTCGGTTCTGCATGCCTTGCGCCAGCTGTGCGAGCTCGGTGCCCTGCGCCCGGTTCTCCACGCCCTGCAGCAGCTGCAGGTTGGCGCCGGCCAGAAAGCTGTCCGGTTTGCCGGAGATGAACACCAGCGCTTTGGCTTCCGGGTCGTTTTCGACGCTGCCGAGCGCGGCATCGAACTCCCCGACCAGCCCGGTCTTGAGGGTGTTCTGCGTTTCGTCGGGATCGTCCATCCACAGCACGTAAACACCCTGTGCGCGTTTCTCCAGGCGCAGGATCGCCGCCCGCTCAGCCATCGTCGCCGGTCTCCAGCACCATTGCCGCACCCAGGCCACCGGCTGCGCACGCGGTGCACAACCCGAGCCCGCCGCCGCGGCTGCGCAGATCGTGCAGCAACTGCATGATCTGGCGCGCACCGGTCGCCGCAAACGGGTGACCGAGTGAGATCGAACCGCCGCTCACGTTGAGCTTGCGCTCATCCACCTCGCCGATCGGCTTGCTGCGCCCGAGCTTTTCACGGGCGAACTGCTTCGAATCGAACGCCTGCAGATTGGACAGCACCTGCGCCGCGAACGCCTCGTGCATGTCGATCAGAAGCATGTCCTTGAGGTCGGCCCGTGCGCGCTTCAATGCGATGGGCGTGGCGTACGAGGGCCCCATCAGCATCTGCTCGTTGGGATCCAGCGCCGCAAACGCAAAGCTCCGCACATAGCCAAGCACCTCTACACCCAGCGCCTTCGCCTTGCGTTCGTGCATCATCAGCAGCGCGGCTGCGCCATCGGTCAGCGGTGAGCTGTTGCCGGCGGTGACCGTGCCGTGGCGGCGGTCGAAGACCGGACGCAGCTTGGCATAGTCGGCCAGGTTGGAGTTCTCGCGCACCAGGTTGTCCCGCTCGGTCGCCTGGTACCCGTCCGGCACGAACAGCTGCATCACCTGCGCTGTGAAGTGACCGGCGCTCCAGGCGGCCGCGGCATTCTGGTGCGAGCGGTGGGCGAGGGCGTCCTGCGCCTCACGCGCGATGCCGTTTTCCCTGGCCATTTTCTCCGCCGCCTGGCCCATGGTGTAGTCGGAGGACGGCTCTTTCAGTGCGGGCGGCTGCGGCACGAGGTCGCGCAGCTTGACCTGCTTGAAGGCGCCCAGGCGCTGCATCAGGGAGCGTGCTTTACTGGCGCCGACCAGCGCGTCGGCCAGCGGCCGGCTGACGGTGATTGGAACGTCGCTGGCGCTGTCCGCGCCGCCCGCGATACCGCAGTCGCAGTCGCGCGCCGCGATGGCCTGCGCGAGATTGGCGGCCGCCTGATAGCTCGTGGCGCATGCTCGCGAAACGCTGTACGCGTCGATAGCGGCGGGCAGAGCGGCACCCAGCACCACCTCGCGCGCGATGTTGGGTGCGCTGGGTGTAGGAATCACCTGACCGTAGACGACCTGTTGAATCTCGGCCACATCGACGCCTGTGCGCTGCACCAGTTCGCGGACCACGAACTGACCCAGCTGGCGGGCGGCCAGTTTGCGGAAGTCCGTGCCTTGCTTCACGAACGGCGTGCGCAAGCCAGCGACTATCGCAACGCGCGAACCTTTACGCGGCGGCATGGGTCTCCTGCGGGGGGTGCTGAGGTACGGCGCACGCTAGCGGCCACCGCATGCGGAGTCAAGCATCGCTGTGGCGGCGGCCGGTCGCACCCGGTCGCCGACGCGCGTGCCGGTAATCCGGTTAGAATATGCCGCGCGGGCGGCGTGAGAATGAGCACCCGGGCGCTATCGAGGAGGCCACGACATGCGCACCTTCATTGCACTGACCATCGCCGAGCCGCTTACCGAACTGCTGGCCACGCATGCCGACTACATTCGCGCCGATGACCGCAACCGTGAGATTCGCTGGGTGGCGCCGGAGAACTACCACCTCACGATCGAGTTCCTCGGCGAGGTCGAGGCGGCGATGATCCGCTCACTGGGCGAGGCGCTGGCCGAGGAGATCGCCGACTTCGTGCTGCCGACCCAGTGCGTGGAAGAGGTCAGCTACTTCCCGTTCGTCGCCAGACCGCGTGTGGTGGCGGCACTGGTAAGGCGCAATGAGGCGTTGATCGAGCTGCACAGGCGCGTGTGCAAGGCCGTACGCGCCGCGGGGGTGGCACTGCAGCGCCGGCGCTTTCATCCGCACATCACACTGGGACGGGTGCGCGCCCGGCGTGTGCCGCGCCTGCGGATACCGCCGGTGGTCCTGGGGGTGGCCGCGGAGTTCTCCGTGCTGACCCTCTACGAGAGCCGGCTCAGCCCGGCAGGCGCGGAGTACTCGCCGCTGTTCGAGACGGAGCTGCCGCTCGCCGTGTCTTGAGCGACCGCGCGAACGGGCGCCGCGCCCGCGGCGGGCGCGATCCGCCTACAACGTGAACCGGAAGTCGTCCACGATCGCCCCCGGCAACCGGGCACTCGCCGTCGAGCGGCAGAGGTAACTGCCCGCGTCCATCACCAGCTCGCGCTCCCGGGTCAGGGCGATCAGGTTGTCGCCGAGGATGCGGTACAGGCTGTCATCGAAACGCATCACCGGCACCGGGGCTACGATGGTCCCGTCCTCCACCCAGAAGGTGGCGAACCGGGTCAGCCCGGTGACCCGGCAGTCCATCCGGTCCGAGTAGTTGCAGTACCAGAGATTGCCGATGAACAACCCCGTCCCGAGCACGTTCAAGGCCTGGTTCTGCGGCAGCTGCCCGGCGGCCAGCTCGAGGTTCTGCGGGTGCGGGCTGCCGGCGTTGACGGGCTGCTGATACTCGCAGGCATGGCGCGCCGTGTTCAACGAGCCCGCGAACTCGCCGTGCTCGATGAGCGTGACCCGCTCGGGTTTGGCGAACCCTTCACCGCTGAAATCCGGCGCGAATCCGCGCTGATTGTTTTCGGTCAGGGTGACCGTCGGACTCAGCCGCCGTTCGCCGAGGACCAGCTTCAACAGCGGTGTGGTGCGGCAACGGTGCGCTTTGAGATCGAAGCCGTCGCCGCCGAGCATGGTCAGTAATTCGTAGAGCGCGGCAGGGCTCAGGTAGACCCGGTAGCTGCCCGGTCGCACGCGGCGCACGGGGCGCTGTATCTGAGTCATCAGCTTTTTCACCTGTTGCATGCACTCGCGCAGCTCGTCTGCGCGCCAGTGCGCGCCCGCGTAGCGTGCTTTCACGGCTTTCTCAGCGCCGCCGAAGCAGCTCCAGTCGAAATTGAAGCTGTCCGCCGCATGCCAGTTGCGTTGCCCCAGATGATTCGCGAAGGCGCGGTACACGGTGCCCGATGCCAGGATCCCGACCAGGTCCAGCCCCTCGCCGGTCTCGATGATGTCCTTTACCGCCTGTTCCGGGGTCGGCAGCTCGCCGGCTCGGTGCTTGTGGCTGTCGAACGGGTCCGTGTTGTAATGCAGGTGCGGGTCGTCGCCGAGCGCGTCGCGGGTGGTGCGTAACTGGTTCAGTAGCTGGTTCAGCGCGTCCCAGTCGATGCGCAGATCGCCGCTGACGTTGAGCCGCCCCGAGGCATGCTGTCGTCCCGACAGCAGATCGATCTCCACGTCCAGCTGGCGCACGTTCCCGGCCTGGCGCACGCGATTGGAGTTGAAGCGGACGAAGTCCGTTTCTTCCCCCTGCAGGTTGAGCAGAAACTGCTCGTCCGGCTCGCGTTCGGCCTCCAGCAGATCGGCCAGCTCGCGGAAATACTTCTCCACCGCTTGCGGCGTCAGCTCAGGCGCCACCGAACACCTCGACGTCGCTGAACAGGCAGGCCGGCGAGGCGTGTCCGACGTGGATCATCTGGTTGGGTTCACCTTTGCCGCAGTACGGCGTGCCGGATATCACGTAGGTCGATTCATCGCCGACCATGATCAGATTGCGCCAGAAGGTCTCCGACACACCGCGGTAGTTGGGGTTACGAACCACCTCTGCGAGCTCACCTTCGCGGATCATGCGCCCGTACTCGCAGCCGAACTGGAATTTGTTGCGCATGTCGTCGATCGACCACGAGCGGTTGGTGTCCAGCAGGATGCCGAACTCGGTCGCGGCCACCAGCTCATCGAAGCTGTGCGCTCCCGGCTCCACGTTCAGGTTGCCGATGCGGTCGATCGGCGGGCGGTTCCAGTCGCTGGCCCGGCAGCTGGCCACACCCGGCACGTCGCCGCAGCGTTGCTGCGACGAGACGGCGCCCAGCGCACGCACCAGGAGGCCTTCCCGGATGATTGGCTGGGCCTCACCGCGTGCGCCCTCGTCATCGTAGGCGTAGGCGGCCAGCTCCTCGCTCTCGGTCGGGTCGAACGTGACGTTGAGGTGCTCCGAGCCGTAGCGATAGCTGCCGATCATGTCGGGTGTGACAAAGCTTGCGCCCGCGTAGTTGCGCTCGTCACCCAGCATTCGGTCCAGCTCCAGCGGATGACCGATGGTTTCATGCACCTGCAGCACCATCTGCGAGGGCAGGATCAGCGCACGCATGCGCGCGCTGGGGCAGTTGGGCGCGGCCAGCAGCTGCAACGCCTGCTCGGACACCCGCTGCGCCTCGCGGGCGTAGCCAACGCGCTCGAGTTGCTCCAGCCCGCCCTGGCAGGCCAGGTCGGCGCTGCCATGCGTGCGGTTCTGGGTGCGCGTGCCTTGATTGGCGGTGGCGCGCATTCCCGGGTAGAGGAAGAAGAACTCCTGCTCGATTGCAGCCCCGGCAGCGGTAAGCAGCAGCACCTGCTGTCGCCGGTAGGCGAGGGTTGCCTCCCAGTCCACGATCTGCGGCGAGATGTGCAGGCTGCGGCTGGCGTGACGCAGCAGCTCGAGCTTTTGTTTGAGGCTCCAGGTGTCCCAGCTCTGGGCGACCGGGGAGCGGTAGTGGGCTTTTTGCCGGGCGGTGCCTGTGTCACCGAGACCCGCGAGCGCGTGTCCTTTGCACGCCTTGGCCCAGTTGCCGGCCGCGCCGATGGCAGCACGCAGGCCCCGTTCGGACAGATCGCAGGTGGCTGCGTAGCCGCTCGCATCGTCCACGGTTATCGTCACCATGGCACCGGTGCTGCGCGAGTGGCGGGGCGGTTGGGTCACGTCCTGGCGCACGCTGAGCCCCTCGTGGTGGGTATCGACGAGGCGCAGCGACCATTTATCTACGCCGTGAATCAGGTGCTTAAATCGCTTGGATACGTCCTCTAACATAGGTGTCCGCGCCAGACCAGCGCGGAATTATACAAGCTCGTCAATCCCTTGCAGGGTTGGAATTCTCAGAATGGCACAGAAGTATTTGCCGATTTTCCCGCGCCTGTCACGGTACGCGGGCGCAAATTAGTGATACCTTTCGCGACCGGCCGGGGGCGGCGCGCGCACCGGGAGCGGCAGTCAAACCGTCCTCTGTAGCGCGTATTGGCCGGAGAAGCATACCGTCAGATGAACGCGTTAAAAGGAATCGGCAAGAAATTCCGGCGGGCGGAGGGGCGCAAGTCGCGGGTGGAAAGTGCCGGCCTCGACGCCTTTGCCGAGCGGCTGACGCCGCTTTACCTTGTGCTCACTGCCGCGCTGGCGCTGCTCGGCTACGCGTATGTGTTCGCGTTTCCGGTGCTGGCCGTCGTGTTCCTCGGGCGGGCGACGTTCCACGCCATGCGCCTGGAATGGATTGCGCTGCTGTACACCGCGCTGTGCCTGGTCGCTGTGTGGTTCAGCTTCCTGCTCACGCGGATTCGCCCGGCGCCACCAGACAAGCACTTGCTACCGGAGTCCGCCGCACCGAAGCTGGTGCAGTTCATTGAGCATGCGCGCACGCAGCGCCGAGCACCGCGGCTGACTCACCTGATGCTGGACGACGGCCTGGACGTCAGGCTGGTGCGCACGCCGCGAAACGCCTACCCGCTCTGGTTTGCCTACAGCTTGATCGTCGGCTTGCCGGCCCTGCAGTTGTTCACGCCGCTGCAGTTCAAGGGCCTGCTGGTCCGCCGGCTCGGGCAGGCGGCCGGGCGCGAGCACCGGTTCCTGCGCTGGCTCATCCTGTGGCGCGATTTCGGCCCCACGCTGCTCGCCACCTGCAGCGGCTGGCGGCGCACCGAGCATATCCTGATACGGGTGTTTTTCGTCGGCTACAGCAGGCTCTACCGGTGGTGGAGCGTGCCGGCCGCGCGGATCTACGAGCTGCGCATCGACCATTACATGATGAGCAGCATCAACGACCGCGACGTGGCCGAGCTGCTCGCGGCGCAGGTGATCGCCGAGCGCTATCTGAAAGAACGCTACTTTCCCAGCCTGCTGAAAATGGCGCGCCGGCGTCCGCACCCCCTGCCGGTCGCCTACAGCGGCCTGGATCGGAAGTTCAACCGCTACTGGCGCACCGTCGATGCAAAGCTGTGGCTCAATCAGGCGCACGCGAGCCGGCCGCGCGCCGGTGAGACTCGCCCGGCGCTCGCGCGGCGGTTGCTGGAGATCGGGCACAGCACGCCGCGGCTGCCCCCGCCGATGCGCCAGGCCGCCTCGCGGGTGCTGCTGGGCGGCTTCCTCAAGCACGCGCTGGCGAAGCAGGACGGACTCTGGATGCGGCGTGTGCTGCCCCAGTGGCGCGACCTGCACCAGCTTGCCAAGCGGGAGGTGCAGCGCCTGCACCGGTTGTACGATAAATCGCGCAGAACCCGCCTGGACCTGGCCGAGGCGCGCGAACTGGCGTCGCTGGTCGAGCGCTGCTACGGCCAGGAGAAAGCCGTCCCGTTCTACCGTCATTTGCTGATCAACAATCCGAACGATGCCAATGTCAGTTTTGCGGCCGGGCGGTTTCTGCTGTCGGTGGGCGACCCGCACGGGGTGCGCGCGCTGCAGCGCGCGATGCGGCTCGACCCGCGTTTCAGTGACCCGGTGACCAGCCTGCTGGAGAGCCATGCGCTCGCCCAGCGCAGTGTGCCGAAAATCACCCCGAAGGCAGCCTCCGGTCCCGACGAAGGGCAGATCATCGTCGAGGAGATCAACGAGATCAGCCGGCTCAACTAGCCCGCATGTTGCACGAAAGCGGTCACGAGTCCTCTGCGTTTCACAATCAAATCAAACCGTTACGCTGGCACTTGTGCGTTAGTGCCAAGCTGCAGTCTGGCCCTGTTCACTTTCAGGAAAGACCGGGCGTCGCCATCCGATGTCGATAGTGGCGAACGATCCCCCTCGAGCAATAGTCCGACTGTTTCTCTGCACGCGATCGTCCAATCTACACTCAGCCAGAGTTTCCCTGGGAAAGCGACTGAATTGTCTGGAACGATTTGAACAGGCCCTAGCTGGCCCGCAGGGCGCAAGGCGCAAGGCGCAAGGCGCAAGGCGCAAGGCGCAAGGCGCAGGGCACAGGGACGCCCGGAGTTATCCTTCATGCAACATGCGGGCTGGTGTCCTGTCTGGCCCCTTGGCGGCGCGCAGAAGGGCATGTTCCTTATGGGGCGGGACGCTGGGCATGTCGCCCCTTCAGCGAGGTGCGTCCGCAGCCGCCGACGAGCGCGCTCGCCGAACTGTGCGCTGGCTCACGCAAATTCCGGATCTGCGAAACAATTGAAACACTCCGTTCGCCGGCGAGACATCGCCGCGAAACCCGCGCCCGGCACAATGCGCAGCACTCTGAGACGAACCCGTCGTCTCGTTATCGAGTGCTGTTAGAGCTAAGGAGTAAAGCAATGACCTCTTCGAACGATTCCACCTATACCGAGGTGCCTGCATCGGTGCGCGCCGCCAGTGCGCTCGCCGATACCGTACTGGAATCCACCAGCCTGGTGCGCCGACTCTTCGCCGCGCTTCGCCGCGACCGGCAGCGTCGCGAGACGCTGCGCCAGCTGCGTGCCCTCGACGATCGGCTGCTGGCGGACATCGGCTTGAGCCGCGCCGACATGCACGAGGTCGTCGATCGGTTGATCCGGCGTCAGGCCTGAGCGGTCGTTGACGATGGCGCTCAGCCTGCACACCCGGGATACGGTGCAAGCCCGCGCGGCGGCCGCCCGCACGGCGGCCACGCGTCGGGCAGGCTGAGCAGCGGGCTGCTCAGGCCGGCTTCGAGACGAAAATGTAGCCGGCGCCGCGCACGGTCTTGATGATTTGCGGCTTCGACGGATCGGGTTCGATCTTGCGCCGCAGCCGCGCGATACGGATATCGATACTGCGGTCGAACGGATCCCAGTCCTTATTGTGCGCCAGATTCAACAGTTGATCGCGGTTCAGGACCTTGTCCGGGTTCTCGGCAAAGGCTTTCAACAGATCGAACTCCATGCTGGTGATCGAGACCGACTCGTTCCCGGCATTGAGCAGCTGGTGTGCTTCCAGATCCAGCACGTGCTCGCCGAAGTGCACGTAGCGGCTGTCGCCGTGCTTGTCGGTGTCGTTGTCGCTTTTGCCCTGACCCAGGCGGCGCAGCACGCTCTTGATACGCGCCAGCAGCTCGCGCGGTTCGAACGGCTTGGTGACGTAGTCGTCGGCGCCCATTTCCAGGCCCACTACCCGATCGAACACGTCCGCCGCCGCGGTCAGCATGATGATGCCAACGCTGTGATTGGCTCGTAGGAAGCGCGCCAGGCTGAGGCCGTCCTCACCGGGCATGTTGATGTCCAGCACGACCAGATCGTAGGGCGCCGCCGCGATCATGTCCCGCATCTGTTCGCCGTCCTCGGCAAGCGCGACGTGCAGCCCGTGCTTGCTCAGGTACTTCTGCACCATCCAGCGAACGTCGGCATCGTCGTCAACGACCAGAATGCGACCGCTCTCGTTCATGGTTCGAGCAGTTTAGCGATTTTTCCGAGCAGCTGTGGGAAATCCACCGGCTTGAACTCGAAGGCGTCGCAACCGGCCTTGAACGCCCGGTCCGGGTCGCCGGACATGACGCTCGCCGACAGCGCGATGACCGGCGTGGCGCCTAGCTCGGGATCGGCTTTCAGCTGTCGGGTCGCCTCCCAGCCGTCGATTTCCGGCAGCACCAGATCCATGATAATCAGGTCGGGCCGCTCCGTTCTGGCGGTTGCTATGCCCTCGGCGCCGTTGCGCGCGATCGAGACTTCGAAGCCCTCACGCTGCAGACGCTGTCTCAGCATGTAGATGTTGTCTTCGTTGTCTTCGACGTAGAGTATCTTGTGCATCTTGGTTCCGCGCCTTTCGCTGCCTGCGCGGTGCCGATCGCGGTCAGTGGGCAACCGACATGTCCGCGACCCCGGTGGGGGCCGCCCGGATCTCCGCCGGCAGGCGCACGGTAAAGGTTGTTCCTTGACCCAAAGTGCTGTCAACATGAATTTCGCCGCCCATCAGCTGCGCCAGGCGGCGCGATATGGCGAGGCCGAGGCCGGTTCCGCCGTAACGCCGCGTAGCTGAAGCATCGACCTGAGTGAACTCCTCGAACAGGCTGTCCAGGAACTCGGGCGCGATGCCGATGCCGGTATCGGCAACGCTGAACTCGATCAGCTCGCCGGTCTCCTCCTTGAAGCGCCGCGCGTGCAGGGTCACCGTCCCGGACTTGGTGAACTTGCAGGCGTTGCCGATCAGATTGAGGATGATCTGGCGCAGGCGCACCGGGTCCACGTACACCACGCCCAGGTGCGGCGAAAGATCGAGTTTCAGCTCGTTGTTGTTCTGCGCCGCCAGCGGCTGGGCGGTGTTGAGCGCATCTTGAAGCAATCCGACCAGATCCGCATGTTCCAGCAGCAGCTCGAGCCGGCCGGCTTCGATCTTGGAGATATCGAGGATGTCGTTGATCAGGTTGAGCAGGTGCTTGCCGGCGCGGGAGACGCGCTCGAGCGGTTCGAGAAAATCCTCGTGGCCCTGGTCGTGCGCATCTTCTCGCAGCATCTCGGTAATACCGATCACCGCGTTCAGCGGCGTGCGCAGCTCATGGCTCATGTTAGCCAGAAACTGGCTCTTGACGCGGTTGGCGGCTTCCGCCTTTTCTTTGGCGTCGCGCAGCGCAAACTCAGCACGCTTACGCGCATCGATGTCGCTGACGGAACCGGCCATGCGGTATACCCGCCCGGTCTCGTCGCGCAATCCGATGCCGCGGTTCTGTATCCAGCGGTAGGTGCCGTCCGGCGTCACCACCCGGCATTCCGAATCGTAGTACTCGCGCTCGCCGCGCAAGTGCGCAACGAGCGCCTCATCGTGCTCGGCAATGTCCTCGGGGTGGATGATCTCATGCCACTCCCCGAGACTGATGCGCTGCTTGTCGACCGGCAGCCCGGTCAGTTCAAGGAAGCGCGGTGACACGTAGACCTCATCGGTATCGGCTTTCCACTCCCAGAGCCCTTCGTTGGCTCCCTGCATGGCCAGCGAATAGCGCTCCTCGCTTTCCCGCAAGGCTTCCTCGGTGCGCTTGAGCGGTGTGATATCGAAGTAGGTGAGCATGCGTACACCGGCCGGCAGCGCCACGCAGCGGTAGATGAAGGTCTTGCCGCTCAGCGTGCGGATCTCGGTGCGCGGCGTTTCCCCGGTGCGAATCTCGCGGATGCGTTCGCCGATGTACGCATCCCACTGCTCGTCGCGCACATCGAGCACGTTCCTGCCACGCTGGTAATCCAGCAGCTCCCTGACGGTGGGGCGCCGTGCGGTAAGCGATTCGGGGACGCCCCACATTTCGCGAAACGCCTGGTTGGCGATACGCACACGCAGATCCGCATCGGCGAACACCACGCCGTAGTCGATGGAGTTGAGCACCGCCTGCAGCTCGTCCAGCACATTGTCTTTCTGGCGCACTGCCTCCGCGAGCGCCTTTTCGCGGTGCTTGAGCTCGGTGATGTCGAAGTAGGTGAGCATCCGCCCGCCGTCGGGCAGCGCCAGGCACTGGTACTGCAAGGTCTTGCCGTTTGCCAGCGGCAGCTCGCGCGGGGGGATGTCGCCACTGCGGATCTCGTTGCAGCGTTCCGCGATGTAGGCGCGCCAGGAAGCATCGTCGATCTGGTACAGGCCGTTCACCCGCGTGAACTCCATGTCTTCCTGCAGCGTCGGATGGCGACTGAAAAAGGTCTCCGGGATATTCCACAGCTCACGGTATTTGCGGTTGCTCACACGGATGCGCAGATCCGAATCGAGCAGCAGCACCCCGTAGTCGATCGCCTCGAGCACGATGGTCAGCTCGGCCAGCGTGTGATCCTTCGCGCGCACCGCCTCGGCGAGCTCGAGCTCGTGCTGCTTCAGCTCGGTGATGTCGGCGTACACGCCGACGGTGTTGCCTTCCTCGGTACGCCGTTCCGTGATCCGGAGCCAGCGCCCGTCGGCAAACTGCAGCACGCCGCCTTCGCCCGGTGCGCGATGCTCGCGCAGCCGCCGTTCGCGCCAGGCCTGCCGGTCGCGGCCCAGATTCGTCAGCACATCGCGTTCCAGCGTTTCATCGAGAATCGATGCGAACGTGTAGTCGCTGCGCGCCCCGTCGAGCCCCAGCATCTGCAGGTAGCGGCTGTTGGCCACCACCAGGCGGTCGTCCGCATCGAACAGAGCAAACCCGTCAGAGATGCTCTCGATCGCATCGGTCAGTCGCCGGCGTGCGGATTCGATCTCGCGCAGGTTCGAGGCCTCCACCTCGATTGCCGTATGCCGGAAGACTTCCAGCGCCGCGGCCATCTGCCCGATTTCATCGCTTCCGGTTACCGGTACCGGCGTGCTCAGGTTGCCCGAGGCGATAGCGCGCATGCTGGCGCTGATCCCGCGCAAGCGTCGGAGCAGATTGCGGTCGACGTAGAGCACCACGATCAGCACCGAGCTCAGCAGAATCAGCACGACGATTGCGATCAGGAAGTTGGTGCTCAGTTGCTGTACGCGTGAGGCGTTGCGGGTGGCGAGCTCGATATCGGTCTTGGCGGCGTTGACGAGCTCGTCCATGGCCTTGGCGAGCCCCGCCGAGAGGGTGGTGTTGGCGTGCAGCAGCTGCAGCCCGTCGGCCTGTATGGTGAGTTCCTCTCCGCGCAGCGTCAGCATGCTGTTATCACCCTGGATGAATGGCGCCAGCGCCTCCGCCTGCTCGGCGATACTTTCGCGCAGCCCGTCCGGCAACACCAGCGTGGCGGTGTCGAGGCGGTCGAGCGCGCGCAGCAGCGGAAACGACAGCACCGCGAGGTTGGCATAGTTCTGCTCGGCGGCCGCCTTCTGCAGCGTGTCGTTGATGACGCTGACTTCGAGCAGGATGTTCTGCATCGGCAGCCGCCGCGCGAGGTCGCCGGCCAGCGCGGCGAGCTCGACGAGATCGGTCGACCCTTCGCGCTGCAGATCGCGCAGGCGCGCCGCCTTCGCCTCCATCAGTGCGATCTGCGGGGTGAGAAAGCGCTGAAACGCGATGGCCAACTTGGACAGTTCGTTGAGCCGCTCGCGCCGGCGCTCGGCCGCGATGAGCTTGCGCGCCACCACGTCCTCCAGCGAGAGCAGGTTGGCGTTCAGCAGGTTTACGGAGCGGCCCACCGTTTCGGTGCCGCTGGCGTCGATCCCGGCCTGGGCCAGGGCGGCCACGGAGGCGCGCATCTGCGTCACCTGCCGCTGTATCGAACGGCTGATCGTGGCGTGCTGCTCGCCGTCGTTCGCCGCGAGCAGCTTGGGGGCGGCTGCGACGATACGCTCCGTCTGTCGCGACAGCTCGAGCGAGGCCAATGCGCTGGGCACACGGCGCGAGGTTATTCGCTCCATCGCGCTGTTCACTTCCAGCAACGCGTACAGCGCCGCGACGGCCGCGAGCACGGCGAACAGGCCGATCCAGGAGAACGCCAGCAGCAGTTTTGCGCGGATGCCGCGGGTCATGGCACCGGCGAATAGCGTCCGTCGTGCCAGCGGTACCAGACAAAGCTGTGCCGCAACAAATCGCCCTTGGTGTCGAAACCGAGCGGTCCCAGCACCGTCGAGAACCGGTCTCTGTGCAGGACCTCCACCACCGCGTTCCTCGCGAACGTGCCGGCCCGCTCGACCGCCTGCGCCCACACCTGAATCGCCGCGTAGGTGTGCAGCGTGTAACCCTCGGGCTCGTAACCGCCGGCGCGAAACCGCGCCACCACCTCGCGGGCCGCCGGCCGGTGCCGCGGATCCTGATCGAACGTGAACAGCGCGTCGCTGCCGGCCTCGCCGGTGACCATCCAGTAGTCGGGGTTGTGCAGCGCGTCGCCGGAAACGATCTGCAGCACGTAGCCGGCGTCGTGCGCCTGGCGCGTGATCAGTCCGGCCTCGGTGCTGTAGCCGCCGATGTACAGCACCTCGACCCGGCGTCGGCGCATCTGCTCGATCAGCGGGGAGAAATCGCGTGTCCCGGACCAGTAGCGGGCGAACAGCACCTCCTTTCCGCCGAGTTGGTTCAGGCGGCGTTTGGTCTGCTCAGCGAGCCCTGTGCCGTACGCCGACTCGTCGTGCACGATGCCGATGGCGGCCTCTGGCCAGCGCCGGGCAAGGTACTCCGCCGCGACCACGCCCTGACGGTCATCGCGCCCGCACACGCGAAACACGCTCGACACGTTCTGTTCCGTCAGCAGCGGGTTGGTGGAAGACGGTGAGATCTGAATGACGCCCGCTTCGGCGTAGATGGGCAGGGCGGCCAGTGACGCGTCGGAGGAACGGTGACCGGCGACGAAAACCACGCCGTCGGCGACCAGCTTGCGGGCCACGGCCTCCGCCTGCTGGGCGTCCGCCGCGTCGTCCCCCAGAATCAGACGCACGCGCTGTCCCAGCACCCCGCCGGCGGCGTTCAGATCATCCACCGCCAGCTCCGCGCCACGCCGGGATTGCTCTCCGGACCAGGCGCGCGCGCCCGTCATGGGGGCGGCCACCGCGATCAGGACCTCCGCCGCGGCAGTGACGCTCGCCGCCGCGAGCAGCACGGCGCCCGCCAACGCCGCGCCAAGCCGGCCGCCGCCCCTCGCAGCACCTCGCAATGGCCGCTGGGTCTTCATCTTGCGCCGCATGCTAGCAGCCCGCGGGGGGCCATGAAATGGGGACATTCTGCGTTTTTCCGGAAGTCCACCGCCTCACGACGCGGCACTGCGCAGAAAAAGCAGAAGTCCCCACGCCTCAGCCGCGGCTCAGCGGACCTCGCTTGCCCGTTGCGCCGGCGCGAACTGCAGCCAGAACAACGCCGCCGCGATCACCAGCAGCAGCGGAAGGACGCCGAGATTGACGGTCGCCCAGCCCAGGTGATGCTGCAGGGCGCCGGCGGTGAGCGCGCCGGTGGTGGTGGAGGTGAACACGCAGAAGTCGTTGAACGCCTGCGCCTTGGCGCGCTCGCTGGGCCGGTAGGTCTCGGTCAGCAGCGTGGTCGCGCCGATGAACAGGAAGTTCCAGCCGAGCCCGAGAAGCACCAGCCCGGCGCTGAAATGCCACACGCTGGTACCGCTCAAGTTGACGGCGATACACACCAGATCCAGCATTGCGCCGGTCGCCATGATCCGGATCATGCCGAAACGGGTGATCAGATGACCGGTGAAAAACGAGGGTGCGAACATCGCGAACACGTGCCACTGAATGACGAAGGCGGTGTCCGCGAAGGGTAGCCGGATCGCCTGCATGGCGAGCGGCGTGGCGGTCATGATCAGGGTCATCGAGGCGTACCCGAGCATGCCGCAGCACACGGCGATCACGAAGCGGGGCTGACGCGCGATTGCCGGCATGCTGCGTCCTGCAACGGCTCGCTCCGCGGCCGTCGGTCGGGGGATGTCCAGGAGCAGTTGCAGCAGGAACGACAATGCGTAGATCGCGATCAGGCACAGCATGCTGCCCCCGAACAGGACCCCGGTGATATCGCGCGTCCAGCTGGCCAGATTGGGGCCGATGAACGCGGCGATGACGCCGCCGGCCAGCACGTAGGATATGGCTTTGGGCTTGTAGCGCCGGTCGGCCTGGTCGGCGGCCGCAAACCGGTAGTAGATGGCGAACCCGTTGAACGCGCCGACCAGCATCGTGGCCGCGCAGAACAGCGCGAAGCTCCCGAGCTCGAGCGCCAGGCTGCCGGTCACGCCCCCGGCCAGCCCCAGCAGACTCCCGCAGATGAAGCCGGCGCGTCGCCCGATGCGACCCATGAGCAGCGAAGCGGGGATGCTGGTCGCCAGGGTGGCGATCATCTGCACGGCAATCGGCAGGGTCGCCAGCGATTTGTCCGCACCCAGCAGGTCGTAACCGATCAGTGCGGAGGTGGCGATCAGCATGGAGTTGCCGCTGAACATCAACGCCTGACAGGCGGCCAGCAGCAGCACGTTACGACGCATCCTGCTCATGCGCACAGGACGGTCGGGCCGGGGAAACGGGGCGCGCGGCGGGGTTCGTTACCGCTAATCGTCTTCTTCGCCGGGTTTGAACGCGGCGATCAGCTCGCTCTGCAGTTTCGGCGGCACCGGCTCGTAGTGACTGAAGCTCATCGTGTAGCTGCCCTGACCGCCGGTAATGGATTTGAGCTTTGACTGGTAGCCGTCCAGCTCCGCGAGCGGCGCCGATCCGGCGATCTCGACCTCGCCGTTGGATTTCGACTCGGTGCCCACGATGCGCCCGCGCTTGCCGGATATGTCGCCGGTAATATCGCCCATCGCGTCGCCGGGCGCGGTTATCTTCAGATCCACGAACGGTTCGAGCACGATGGGTTTCGCCTTGGCGATCGCGTCCGTGAAGGCCTTCTTGCCGGCCGCCACGAACGCCACCTCCTTGGAGTCCACCGCATGATGCTTGCCGTCATAGACGGTGACCCGCACGTCCTGCAGTGGATAGCCGGCGACCGCGCCTCCATCCAGCACCTGGCGCACGCCTTTTTCCACGGCCGGGATGAACTGCGTGGGAATCGCGCCGCCGACGATCCTGTTGACGAACTCGAAGCCGCCGCCGCGGGGCAGCGCGTCCACTTTCAGGTACACCTCGCCGAACTGGCCCGCGCCGCCGGTCTGTTTCTTGTGCCGGTGATGACCCTCGGCGGAGACGGTGATCGTTTCCCGGTAGGCGATGCTGGGCGGATGCGTCTCCACTTCGACGTTGTAGCGCTCCTTCATCTTGTCCAGCAGCACACGCAGGTGCAGTTCGCCGGTGCCGCGCAGCACGGTCTCGTTGGTGGCAACCTTGTGTTCGACCAGCACGCACGGGTCCTCGGCCGCGATCTTGCTCAATGCATCGGAAAGCTTCTGCTCGTCGCCGCGATGCATCGGCGAGACCGCGACGCCGAACATGGGCGGGTCCGAGGGCAGCGCCTGCAGATGGTAGTTGTCCTCGTCGTGGGAATCGTGCAGCACCGCGTTCAGGAAAATTTCGTCGACTTTGGTGACGGCGCAGATATCGCCCGGGATACCGTTCGTCGATTCCACGTGGTCCTTTCCCTGCAGCTTCAGCAGATGCCCGACTTTGAACGGTTTGCGTGCATCGCCGATGTAGAGCTGACTGGCCGGTGTGATCGTGCCCTGGTGAATGCGGAAAATGCCCATGCGGCCGACGAACGAGTCGATGGCTACCTTGAACACGTGCGCAATGGCGTGGCGGTCCGGGTCGGGCGTTACCGAGACGGACTCCGCGTCGGCGCTCTCGCCCTTCAGGAACACGGGCGGGTTGCCTTCAAGGGGGTTCGGCAGCAGCCTGGTCACCACCCCCAGCAGCTGGTCCACCCCCGCGCCGCTTTTCGCGGAAACGAAACAGATCGGTATCAGGTGACCCTCGCGCAACGCCTGCTCGAACGGATCGTGCAACTGCTCCGGCGTCACCTGGCCCTGCTCCAGGTACACTTCCATCAGCGTCTCGTCGACTTCGACGATCTGATCGACGAGCTCGGTGTGCGCCTCTGCGACCGAGGAAAAATCCGTGGCCGCATCGTCGCCCGGCGCGAAAAAACAGTCGGCGACCTTTGCGCCGCCGTCGATCGGCAGGTTCATCGGCAGACATTCCTTGCCGAACGCGTCCTGGATGGCGTCCACGAGCACACCCAGATCGGTGTCGGGTGCATCGATTTTGTTGATCACGATCATCCGGCACAGACTGCGCTCGCGGGCGGCCTCCATCATGCGTTGCGTCACCAGCTCGACGCCGCTCTGTGCGTTGATCACGACCAGCGCGGTTTCGACCGCCGGCAACACGCTGATCGCACGCGGGAGGAAGTCGGGATAGCCCGGTGTGTCCAGCACCGTGATGTGCTTGCCCTGGTAGGGCAGGTGACACACGGCCGGCTCGAGCGAGTGCTGCAGCTCGCGTTCCTGCGGGTCAAAATCCAGCACCGTGTTGCCGCGCTCGATGCTGCCCGCGGCGCCGATCACACCGGCGTGATGCAGCAGTGCCTCGCCAAGACTGGTTTTGCCGCTGCCGGCATGACCGACAAGGGCAAGGTTGCGAATGTCCTGCGTGGTGTACTCAGTCACGACACTCCTCCTGATTTATTATCTTGCCCCGGATCCTCGCCGGGGATCGTCGGTGGCGTGAAACGGTCCGGCGAGCGCGACCCGACGGGCGCTCAGCACGGTGTATCTTGTGTTGGTATCCGCTGGCCGCGCACCATCAGTGCAGTGCATCCGGCGCGGCGAATCGCAGGCGCTGGACGATCAGGCCGAAGAACCGGTCGTCCGTGGATCGAAACCGCCACCCCAGATGCGTGAGGCAGTGCCCGCACAGGGCCACGCGCCAGTGGTAGCCGGCGAACCAGGTGTGTTCCCCGGTCTCGCAGCCGACCGTGCGGCATCCCGGCGCCGCACCGAAACAACTGAACTCGAACGCGATGCCCGCTGGATTGACGCGCCGGTACACGCTGTCGCCGGCGATCGCGACGCGTTCCTGCTCGCTCGTGATCTGCCAGTCGCAGGCCAGGCAGTGCCATATGCGCGGCAGGGATGCGTCATGCTGACGTCGGGTGTCGGAGGCGCGTTGCCTGCTTCGGGCGAGACCGTTGTCTTGCAATGCGAGCCAGGGCGCGGCCGGGGGGGTGGGATTTCCTGGGACCGGCGATACGCGTAGCATGGGATCAAGCATACCGCCGCTGTAATCAGGATGAAACTCTGATGTATTTCCGGACCGTGGTTGCCGCAGGCCGCGGCCGACCGACCCATGCGCACTGAGTCACGCACCGCTGGCGCGGCGCCGGGAGCGCGCGACGGCGCGCTGCTGGAGGCCCTGCACGCGGACGCCGGGGTCGTTTGCATGGTCGGCGCCGGCGGCAAGAAAAGCACCATGTACCGGCTGGCGCGGGTGCACCCCGGGCGCGTCGCGGTGACTGCAACGGTCCACATCCCGCCCTTCCCTGACTGGGTGGATGCGGCGCCGGTGGTCACCGATCCGGCGGCGCTGGAAGCGGCCGTGCTGGCGCAGGCCGCCGGCCGCCGCCGGCTGGCCTATGCGACGCTCACCGACAAGCCCGGACGCTACGGCGGGGTGGCGGCGCAGACGGTCGAGCGGCTGCACGCCGCCGCCGGGTTCGACCTCACCCTGGTGAAGGCGGACGGCGCGCGGCGGCGCCTGCTCAAGGGGCCCGGCGGCAGGGACCCGATCGTGCCTGCCGGGGTTGCCACGGTGATCGCCGTAGTGTCGGCGCAGGTCGCCGGCAGACCGCTGGACCGGCGCACGGTGCACTACCAGGATCACGTCACGGCACTGACCGGCGTGGCTCCCGGGGAAATCCTCACCCCGCGGCACGTTGCGCAGACCCTGGCCGCCTACCTGCAAGGCGCCTGGTTGCCGGACGGCGCGCGCGTCGTGCCGCTGGTAAACATGGCCGAGGACCGCCGCTCGCGTGGCGCCGGTGAGGGCATTGCGGCGGCGCTGCTGGAGCTGCTTCCGCGCGTGCAACGCGTCGTGATCGCACACATGGCCGGCGACGATCCGCTGGTGGGTGTCGTCGAGCGCTGAGGCGATGCATCCCGGGCCGTAACAGGTCCGCCCGGTGAATCCGCGGCCGATCAAAACCCGACACCCGAGGCGCGTTTACTGTATGGATTTCGATTTCGACACACCGGTGGACCGGCGCAACACGGGCAGCATCAAGTGGGACAAGTACCGGGCACGCGACGTGCTGCCCATGTGGGTTGCGGATATGGATTTCCGCGCGCCGCCCGCTGTGCTGCGCGCCCTGCGCGAGCGCGTCGAGCACGGGATATTCGGTTACACCGCCGCGCCGGATGACGTGGTGGACGCCGTCGTTGCGATGTGCGCGGAGCGCTTCGACTGGCACATCGAGCGCGACTGGCTGCTGTGGTTCCCGGGGCTCAATTCGGCGCTTACGGCGACCTGCCGGGCGATCGGCGAGGACGGGGACGAAGCGCTGGTGCTGCCGCCGGTGTACCCCCCGTTTCTGCTCGCCGCCCCCCGATCGCGCAGGCGCAACGTTGTGTCGCCGCTGGTGCTCGACGGGCAGCGCTGGGTCATGGATTTTGAGCACATGCAGGCAACGGTCTCGGCGCGCACTCGCCTGCTCCTGTTCTGCAACCCGCACAACCCGGTGGGCCGCGTCTACGACGAGCGCGAGCTGCTGCAGGTAGCCGAGTTCTGCGAACGCAACGACCTGGTGCTGTGCAGCGACGATGTGCACTGTGATCTGGTGCTCGATCCGGCGGCGCGCTACCGCCCGCTGGCCAGGCTGGTGCCGGAAGTGGCGGCGCGGACCATTACACTGCTGGGGGTCGGCAAGACCTACAACCTGGCCGGGTTGCACTGCGGCTACGCGATCGTTCCCGACCCGGGGCTGCGCGAGCGGCTGCAGGCCGCGATGAGCGGCGTGGTGGCCTACATCAACCCCCTGAGCTACGCCGCCACGCGTACCGCTTACCGCGAATGCGCCGCCTGGCGCGAGGCGCTGCTGGATTACCTGCGAGGCAACTGCGCGGCGGTGCGGGCCGCCGTGGACGCCTGCCCCGGTCTGCGCATCACGCCCATCGAAGCGACCTACCTCGCCTGGATCGATGCCCGGGCGCTGCCGGTTGATGATCCGGCCGCATTCTTCGAGCACGCAGGCGTCGGCCTGTCCGACGGCCGTGACTTCGGTTTCCCGGGCTACCTGCGGCTCAATTTCGGCTGCCCCCGCGTTCAGCTGGACGCGGCGCTGCGGCGCATGGTAGAGGCGGTCGCCGCGCTGCGCCACGCGGGCGCTCGCCCGGGCAACGGGACCGGCGGCGAGACCGGCTACTGAAGCAGGCGGTTACGGATCTGTAGAAACCGCGCGTCGGGGGCACTCTGCGCAGCGTACCCGTCGAGCTTGCCTTCCATCGCCCGGTCGAGCTGGGCCAGGCGCTCGCGCGTCGGCGGGTGAGTGCTGAACATCAACGCCAGGTCCGGATCGTGCGGATCCAGGCTGTCGATGGTGGTCAAGACGTTGAGGAGGGCAAACGGATCGTAGCCGGCACGGGCCGCGATCACCACGCCGAGGCGGTCCGCCGCGTACTCGTCCTCACGTTCCAGGCCGCGCGCATAGAGCGCCATGCCGGCGCCCGTCAGCTTTTCGATCGCCTCGCGGTTCTTCTCCGACGACTTCACCATCAGGTCCTTGAACACCTCGCCGCGGGTGCTTTTCTGCAGCGCCTGCAGGTGATGCTTTTCCAGCACGTGGCCGATCTCGTGTGCCAGCACGCCGGCAAGCTCGGCTTCGCTTTCCAGCAGCACGAACAGGCCGCGCGTGATGAACACGTGCCCGCCGGGGGCCGCGAAGGCATTCACGGTCCTGGTGTCGAGCACCCCGAAGCGCCAGGGCCACTTCTTCTGGTTACGGCTGGTCTGTTCCGCCAGCCAGCGTCCGAGCTGGTTCACGTAAGTCTGCACCTGCGTATCGCCCACCAGCTTCACGGCGCCCAGTAACCCGGCGCTGAGCTCTTCGCCCAGCTCGATTTCCTTGGTGCGCGGCACCTTGCCGGTGGCGTACTGGAGCTTTTCGACGCCTTCGGAGAGCTTGTCGAGGTCGAGCTTGTCCGTGAGCCCCTTGAGATCGAATGCCACGGCGTTGCCCGCGATCGCTGCGGCGAGCAACCCCGCACAGGTGGCCAGCGCGCTGCCCGCTGCCCGCTTCACAGCGCGTTGACCTTGCGCCGCTTGAGGTTTGCCGCCTTGGCGAACGCTCTGCCCGCCTCGGGCGTGGCGCCGTAGCGCTTGAGCTGGTTCAGCTGCTGCTGGTCCGGCCTGGCCGCCTTCAGCTCCTCCGCACTGAGGCCGCGGATGCCGATCGTGGCGGTGGTCTGACTGGTGCTCGTGTTGCCGCTGCTGCCGAGCAGCCCGGAAGCCGAGCGTGAGAGGGAGGCCAGATCGGAAAGGACCCCGCGGTTCTCGTCGCGACTGTCCGAGACCACCGAGGACGGCACCTGCCCGGCGCGGACCTGGTAGTTGCGCACCCAGCCGCGGCGGCTGTTCGCCTTCACCTCGACCCGCCGCCAGCCCCCGCGCCGCTCGAGCAGCTTGACGGCCGTGCCCGGGGACAGGCGCTGGGCGACCTGGCCGGAGAACGACGGTTGATTGCGCAGCTCGCTGTTGCGCACTACGAATCCGGGTGCCGCCGCCAGCACCACGCCGATCAGCAGCAGCAGCGCCGCGACGGTAGAGGTTTGACGTTTCAGCATGGCGCAATGTTACTTGGGCCCGCGTCATCTGCAACCGTCACGTTCACCGGCATTGACGCACCGTCCCTGCGGTGCCGATGGCGAAAGCGCGTTCGCGCGGCGTATACTCGTTCAAACGTTCGTTCTAAATGATCGGCTCAGCAGCATGACAGATAACTCCGAGTTCGACGATCCGCAGCAGCGTCCACGTTACACCGGCCTCGCCACGTTCATGCGCACACCCTGCGGCGACGACCTGAAGGATGTCGACATCGGCCTGGTGGGTGTGCCGTTCGACGGCGGCGTGACCAATCGCACGGGCGCGCGCCACGGTCCGCGCGAGATCCGCAACCAGTCGAGCCTGATGCGCAAGTACAACCAGTCCAGCGGTATCTGCCCGTACGAGCTGTGCCGTGTGCGCGACGTCGGCGATGCGTTCGTGGAACGTCCGTTCAACCTGGAAAGCAGCCTGGACGAGATCGCCACCTTTTATTCGCGCCTGGCGGAGCAGGGCGTGATACCGGTCTCGGCGGGCGGCGATCATTCGATCACTCTGCCGATCTTCCGCGGTATCGCGCGCGGCGCGCCGATCGGCATGGTGCATTTCGATGCGCACTGCGACACCGGTGACGACTACCTGGGGTCGAAGTTCCACCACGGCGCGCCGTTCCGGCGGGCCGTCGAGGAGGGGCTGCTGGATCCCGAGCGCACGGTGCAGATCGGCATCCGTGGCGGCGTCAACGATATGGACGTGTGGCGGTTCAGTCACGACACCGGCATGCGTGTGATCTACATGGACGAGTTCTACAAGCTCGGCGTGGACGCCGTGATCGAGGAGGCGCGTCGGGTGGTGGGCGACGGACCGACCTACATCAGCTTCGACGTGGACGGGCTGGACCCCGTGTTTGCCCCCGGCACCGGCACCCCGGAGGTCGGCGGCTTCACCACGCTCGAGGCACAGCTCATGATCCGTGGTCTGCGCGGCCTCAATCTGATCGGCGGCGACGTCGTGGAAGTCGCCCCACCGTTCGATCAGACGGGCAACACGGCGCTGGTCGGCGCGAGCATGATGTTCGAGATTCTCTGCGTGATCGCCGACGCGCGCTTCGGCCGCGGGGTGGCATGACCGGGCCGGAGGCGCTGCTGTTCGATGTCTTCGGGACCGTAGTCGACTGGCGTACCAGCGTGGCGCGGGAAGCGTCCGCCCTCCTTGGCGCCGGGCTCGACGCGCCGGCTTTCGCCGACGCCTGGCGTGACCGCTACCAGCCGGCCATGGAGGCGGTGCGCAGCGGTCAGCGTGAATGGACGATCCTCGACGTGCTGCACCGTGAAAACCTGCAGCAGGTGCTGGCGCAATTCGGCTTCGCCGATCCGGGTCCGGGCCGCCTCGATGAGCTCAACCGCGCCTGGCATCGGCTGGATCCCTGGCCGGACGCGGTGGCCGGTCTCGCGCGCCTGAAACGCCGCTATATCATCGCGCCCCACTCCAACGGCAACATCGCGCTGCTGGTCAACATGGCGAAGCGCGCGGGGCTGGCCTGGGATGTGATCCTCGGTGCCGAGGTGGTGCGCGCCTACAAGCCGTTGCCGGAATCGTACACGCGGGCGGCCACGGCGCTGGCGCGCACCCCCGGGCAATGCATGATGGTCGCCGCCCACAACAGCGATCTGCACGCCGCGCAGGCGCAGGGAATGCAGACGGCGTTCGTGCCGCGGCCGCGCGAGCACGGGCCGCAGCAGACCAGCGATCTGGCGCCCACGGGTGAGTGGACGGTGATTGCCGAGGACTTCGAGGATCTCGCTGCACAGCTCGGCGCCTAGCCCGCCGCTTCAGGCGGGCGGTTCGAGTCCGGCGAGAAAGGCGTCCAGCGTGCTATTGAACTGCGCCGCGCGTTCCCAGAACATCAGGTGCTTGCCGAACGCCTCCAGGCGCAGCGCCGGGGCGTTGGCCGCCACCCAGCGGGCGGCGTTGTCGCGCCACGCCTCGCGCACGACGATGAGCGTGGGCAGCGTCGCGTTCAGCGATTTCAGCACCGCCTCGCAGTTCATATAGGCGCCCGTCTCGTTCAGCAGCGCCGCGACGAATCCCGGCGTCTGCGCGCACATCCCGGCGATCCAGTCGAGCGCAGGCGCCGCCGGCGTCTCCAGCATCCACTCGGCGAAGCCCCGCTGCAGCGCCACCGGGTCTTCCAGCGCCGTCATCGTGAACCACTGACGCCTGCCGTCCGCGTCGTCACGACGGTACCAGGCCCACTCCCTGGCGGTGCTGCGGGCGCTGGTTCGGGGGGCGCCGTCGATCAGCACCAGCGCCCTGATGTTGTCGCGGCCGAACTGATCGAGGTAGGCGAGCTGCGTCAGCACGCCGAACGACCAGCCGATCAGCACCACGTCGCGCAGCTTCAGCGCATCCAGCAGCGCGCGCAGGTCGCGGGCCTGTTGCGGGTAGGTGTTCCCGGCGGTCGGTTTGCTGGACCTGCCGTGCCCGCGCGGGTCGTAGGCGATGGCGCGGTACACGCGCGAGCCCGCGTAGTGTTCGAGCTGGCGGGCGAACACCTCGCCGGCCATGGTCCATCCCGGGGTGAAAACCAGCGGCACGTCGCCCGCGCCGGCTTCGCGATAGTGTAAGGTGAGCGCCTCATCCAGCGCGATGTACTGACTCATCCGCGTGCTGCATGTTCCCGCCGCCGCATGGCGGCTGACAGGATGCATGCAGCGCGGGGTCTGCGCCAGTGCTGCGCCTTCGATTCTGCGACCACAGGGAGTTCGGCGGCTGAGCGATTCCGACCTTGATCCGACCCTTGCCTACCGGCAGCTTCACCCACACGAGATCCTGAGCGCGGTAGAGACGCTAGGCTACGTGTGCAACGGGCAGTTTCTCGCGTTGAACAGCTACGAGAACCGGGTCTACCGGATCGGCATCGAAGACGCGCCGGCGGTGGTGGTCAAGTTCTACCGCCCGGCGCGCTGGAGCGATGCGGCGATTCGCGAGGAACACGCGTTCGCCCTGCAGCTGGCCGCCGGCGAGATCCCCGTGGTGGCGCCGCTGTGCCACGGCGGACAGACGCTGCATACGCACGGGCCGTTTCGCTTTGCGGTCTACCCGAATCGCGGCGGGCGCGCGCCGGACCTGGACAACCTGCCGTTTCTGCGCCAGCTGGGCCGGTTCGTGGCGCGCATTCACGCAGTGGGCGATACCGCGGAATTCGCCCATCGTCCGTCGGTCGACCTGGCGAGCTACGGGCTCGCCTCGCGCGAGTATCTGCTGGAGCATCGCTGCATCCCCGCGGATCTGGAGACCGCCTACACTACGCTGTGCGATCACCTGTTCCCGGAGATCGAAGCCTGCTACGCCCGCGCCGGTGACGTGAGGCAGCTGCGCGTGCACGGCGATTTTCACCCGAGCAACGTGCTGGTCCGCGACGAGCAGATGCACATCGTGGATCTGGACGATGCGCGCCGCGGTCCGGCCGTTCAGGATCTGTGGATGTTTCTCTCGGGCGACCGCGAGGAGCAGACGCCGCAGCTCGCCGAGCTGCTCGCCGGCTACTGCGAGTTCCGCGATTTCGATGCCCGCGAGCTGCACATTCTCGAGGCGCTGCGCGCTTTACGCATCATGCACTATGCGGCGTGGCTCGCGCGGCGCTGGGAGGATCCCGCGTTTCAGCTGGCGTTTCCGTGGTTCAACTCGCAGCGCTACTGGGAGCAGCACGTGCTCGCGCTGCGCGAGCAGGTGGCGCTGATGCAGGAGGCGCCGCTGGCGTGGGAGCGCTGAGCGGGTCGGCGGCGAAGCCGTGCCGCAATCCGCTTCGCCTTCAGTCGAAGAACTCCCGCAGCTCGTCGAGGATCGGCCCCAG
>JAHELT010000220.1 GCA_024644045.1 Chromatiales bacterium
CAGATCGCCGATCCCGAGCTCGGCTACAGCGAGACCATGGCGCCGACCGCGGTCAACGGCAAGATCCTGATCGGCACCAACGGCGGTGAGTACGGCATCCGCGGCTTCGTCAAGGCCTACAACTGGAAAACCGGGGCGCTGGAATGGACCTTCCATACCGTCCCCGAAGACTCCGTCGGCAAGTGGGAGACGCACGATGCGACCGGCCGGGACATGCTGCGCGACATCAAGGCGGAGAAGGCCGCGCTCAAGAAAATGGGCGATCCCTACAAGACCCTGGGCGGCGGCGTGTGGCAGAACCCGGCCGTCGATCTGGCGACCAACCGCATCTACTTCGTGGTCGGCAATCCGTCGCCGGACCTGGACGGCTCGTTGCGCCCCGGCGACAATCTGTACACGGACTCGCTGGTGGCCGTCGATCTGAACACCGGTGCCTACGTCTGCCACTTCCAGTACGTTGCGCATGACGTGTGGGACCTGGATGCGGTCAGCCCGCCGATTCTGGTCGACGTGAAGGACAAGAAAGGCAAGACCGTGCCCGGTGTCCTGCACGCCGGCAAAACCGGTCATGTCTACGTGCACAACCGCGACGACTGCAGTCTCATCCGCTTCTCCGAAGCCATGGTGCCGCAGGAGAACATGTGGGTGCTGCCGACCAAGGACGGCGCTCGCATGCTGCCCGGCGCCAACGGTGGCGTTGAGTGGTCGCCCATGGCGGTCGACGAGGGACTGGGCCTGACGTATGCCATCAACCTGCATCAGCCCATGACTTACCATGTGGAGAGCTCGCCCTATCCCGAGGGCAAGCTGTGGCTGGGCGGGGCCTTCAAGGTCATCCCCGGCGAGGAGCAGTGGGGCAACGTCACGGCGGTGGACTACCACACCGGAATGATCCGCTGGAAGGTGAAAACCGCACAACCCATGATCGGCGGAATCCTGGCGACGGCCGGCGGCCTGGTGTTCACCGGCGAAGGTAACGGCCTGTTCAAGGCGTACGATTCGGAAACCGGGAGCGTGCTGTGGAAGTTTCAGGCCGGCGCCGGTGTCAACGCACCGCCCTCGTCGTTCACGGTGAACGGCAAGCAGTACATCGTGGTGGCGGCCGGCGGGAACACCCAGCTAAACTACAAGCGTGGAAACAACATCATTGCGTTCACGCTGCCCGACTGATCAGCTCCCGCGCGGAGCCGTCGAAAGGCGGCTCCGCTTTCTCCCTCTGCTTCGCGCCTGCTCGGCCACACTGGCCGGCGTGCTGAGCCTTGCGCTCAGTATGCCTGCGTCTGCGGACGGCGTGGAAAGCAAGGCGACCCTGTGTGTGAGCTGTCACGGCGAGAACGGGCTGCCCAGCGATCCGCAGATTCCGATCATCGCCGGCCAGGAGTTTTATTACCTGTACGTGCAGCTGAAGGACTACAAGGCCGGGCGCCGCGCGAATCCGATTATGCAGGGCATAGTGGCAGGCTTGAGCAAAGAGGAGATGCAGGCGCTGGCGCAGCACTTCGCGGACAAACCCTGGCCGGCGACGGGCTATCAGGCCCCGGACACGGTGACCAAGGTCGCCAATCCGGGCCTGGTCGCAGGCCAGTGCGTGCAATGCCACCTGGGCGGTTACGAGGGCAACAGCCGTGTTCCGCGTCTCGCCGGGCAGCAGGTCGGGTACCTGACGCACACCATGGAGCAGTTCAAGCGCAAGGAGCGGCTCAACTCGCCGGCCAAGAACTCGCTGCTCAAGGAATACGAAGCAGAGGCCATCGCGGCGATGGCCGAGTACCTGGGCGGCCTGTAACGGCCCTAGTCCGCCGGCGCCTTTCCACTCGCGAGCACCAGTTTCACCGCCTCGTCCGAGGCTATCTCCACCGCCCGCCGGCCTTCTCTGTCGCGCCGGTCACGGTCCGCGCCGGAGGCCACCAACAGCTCCACGATGGCCGCGTGTCCGCGTTCGGCCGCAATCATCAGCGCCGTGCGCCCGCGGTGGTCGCTCATATCGATGCCGGCGCCTGACTCAATCAGCATCCTCACGGTTGCCAGTCCTTCCTTGACCGGCACATCGTTGGTGTGGCCGGCGGCCCACATCAGGGCGGTTAAACCACGCCCGTAACCCGCATTCACCGGCACGCCCGCCTGCAGCAGGCGCTCCACGATGGCGGTGTAACCCCGCGCGGCGGCATATACGATCGGGCTCTTACCGGTCGCATCTTCGCCGTCGACCGCTGCACCGTGCTCCAGCAACAGCTCGAGCAGACGTGGGTTGCCGTTGAACGCGGCGGCGTGCACCGCGCTGACCCCGCGTCGGTTCTTTGCATTCACATTGGCGCCGCGCTGCAATAGCAGCTTGACCGTGTGCCGCCGGTTCATGTTCACGGCGCGCAGCAGGGCGGTGCTGCCCACGAGGTTGGCCTGGTGCAGGTTGGAGCCCTTGTCCAGCAGCACTTCCACGGCGTTGCTGTGACCCATCCGCGCCGCGCGCAGCAGCGCGGTGTTGCCCAGGCGGTCACGCGCGACCACCGAGGCGCCTTCGGCAATGAAGGTCTCGATCAGATCCACGCAGCCGCGCTCGGCCGCCTCCAGCAGCAGCAGATTCAGGTTGCGGGTGTTTTTCTGCGGTTCCTGCTGATGGCGCTGCTTGATGTCGTCGCACACGATGTGCCGCGGCGGGGTGCCGGTCTTGAGCAGACCGCCGCCGGCAAGCGGCGGCACGCCCGCCAGCACAAGCGTCACCGTCAACCATGCCGCGCGCCGTACCGTGCCGCGGCCGTGTGCAGTCACCGGGAACACAGCGCCTTGGAGTTGCGGGTGTTGCGAAACACGAACGGCACTTCGCGAACCGGCGTGCGCGGTCCCTGTGCGCGGGCAACTGTTTCGAGAATACGACCGTGCTCCGGCGACTTGTCACACACCGGGTCGGCATTCGCCGCGTCCCCCGTAAGCAGATACGCCTGGCAGCGGCAGCCGCCGAAATCGCGCTCGCGCTCGGGACAGTTGCGGCACGGGGACTTCATCCACGCGTACCCGCGAAAGTGATTGAATGCCCCGGAGTCTTTCCAGATGGCGCGCACCGATTGATCGCGCACGTTCGGAAACTGCAGGCCGGGCAGCTGGCGTGCGGCCTGGCAGGGCAGGGCGGTGCCGTCGGGCGCTACCGTCAGAAAGACGCGCCCCCACCCCTGCATGCACGGTTTCGGCCGGTTGCTGTAGTAGTCGGGTACCACGAAATAGATTTTCATGGCCGCTGCACGCCGCTGATAGTCTTCTGCGACGGCCTGCGCATTCTGCAGCTGCTCGCGGCTGGGCAGCAGCTCCGCGCGATTGTGCCAGGCCCAGCCGTAGTACTGCGTGTTGGCGAGCTCGATGTAGTCCGCCTGCAGCTCGAGGGCCATGTCCAGAATGTCGCCGATGGAATCGATGTTGTGGCGGTGAAGGACGGCGTTCAGCACCATCGGGTAGCCGTGCGCTTTGACGGCACGTGCCATGGCGAGCTTATGCTCGAAGGCGGCGGTCCCGGCGATGAAATCGTTGAGCTGCGCCTCGCTCGCCTGAAAGCTGATCTGAATGTGATCGAGGCCGGCGTCCTTCAGCGCGGCGACCCGCGTCTCGTCCATGCCGACTCCGGAGGTGATCAGGTTGGTGTAGTAGCCGAGCCGGCGCGCCTCGGCGACCAGCGCTTCCAGGTCACGCCGCAGCAGGGGCTCGCCGCCCGAGAAGCCAAGCTGCAGTGCCCCCATGGCACGGGCATCGCGCAGCACGGTTTTCCATTCGTCGGTGCTGAGCTCCTTGCCCTGCGCCGCGAAGTCCAGCGGATTGCTGCAGTACGGGCACTGCAGCGGACACGCATAGGTCAGCTCCGCGAGCAGCCACAGCGGCCCGCCGGTGTCAGTCGCCACGGATCCAGCCCTTTGTGAGCGCCTCGTCGATGAACTCCAGCACGTCGTCGCGCAGGTCCGCGTCCGGGAACTCGGCCTGCAGCGCCTGCACGATCTCTTCCGCGCTGTTGCCGCCGCACTGCTTGAGGACCGCGGCTGCGCTGCTGCTCAGCTGCACCATGCCTTCGGGGAACAGCAGGACATCCGCCTGCTGCGCCTCCTCCCATTGCAGCCGGTACCCGTCGGCCAGCCTGATGTTGCGGCGGGAATCAGGCATCGGTCACGTTGAAGTAGGGGGGCATGCCGTGCACGTAAGCCATGTACATGGCGTCCAGCATGCTCCATAAGACGTCGAGTTTAAAGCGCAGAATCTGCAGCGCGCGCAGCTGCTGCGCGTGCGAGGTGAAATGTTCGAGCGTGATGGCCAGGGCGTGCTCGACGTCAGCGTGCGCGCGCGTGACGCGGCCGCGGAAATAGTCGAGCCCCTGTGGGTCGACCCAGGGGTATTTTTGCGGCCAGTCGGCGATGCGCTGCTGATGGATGCTCGGCGCAAACAGTTCGGTCAGCGAGGAACAGACGGCTTCGGGCCACGCCGACCGGGCCACGAAGTTGACGTAGGCATCGACCGCGAAGCGTACGCCGGGCAGCACCATGCACTGTGAGATCACCGTTTCACGATCGAGGCCGCACGCTTGCGCCAGGCTCAGCCAGGCCTCGATGCCGCCCGCCTGCCCGTCGTGCTCGAGAATCCGCTCGACCCACAGCCGCCGCACCTCGCGGTCATCGCAGTTCGCCAGCAGCGCGGCATCCTTGCGTGGGATGCAGATCTGGTAGTAGTAGCGGTTCGCCACCCAGCCCTGCAGCTGCTCACGGCTGAGCTCGCCCGCGTGCATCCGCTGATGGTAGGGGTGATGGATGTGGTAGCGCGAACCGAGTGCACGCAGCTGCGCTTCGAATTCCTGTGGCGACCAGGGGACGGTTTCGTTCACAGGTGTATGTCCATCCCGTCGCAGGCCACTTCGATGCCGTGCTCCTGCAGAATCGCACGTTCCGGTGCCGACTCGCGCAGGATACGGTTGGTGTTGTTGATATGGATGAGGATCTTGCGCGCGGCGTACCCGCGCAGGCATTCGATCATGCCTTGCTCTCCGCTCTGCGGCAGATGGCCCATATCGGCCGCCCGTTTGCTGCCAACGCCGCGCAGCTGCATCTCATCGTCGCTCCAGAAGGTGCCGTCGACGAGCAGGCAATCGGCTCGCTGCATGACCGCGTGCAGGTGCGGCTCCAGCTTGCCAAGCCCCGGCGCGTAGAAAATCCGCTTGCCGGTATGCGTATCGATCAGGGTGATGCCGATGTTGTCGCCCGGGTGGGGGTCGTGACGGTGCGGCGAGTAGGGCGGCGCCTTGCTGCTCAGCGGCACGGCCTCGACCTCAATCCCGGGCACCTCCGAAATCGAAAAGCCGGGACTGGCGAGGTCGATGGGCTGCCAGTCGACGCCGCAGTAATGTTCCAGCATCCTGAACAGCGGAAAGCCCTGGCTGAGGTCCTCGTGCACCATGTCGGTGCAGTAGATGCGCAGCGGCCCGGCCGATTCGCGCAGCGACAGCAGGCCGGTGGTGTGATCGATCTGGCTGTCCATGAGCAGGATTGCCCGCACGCCGGTGTCGCGCAGCCCGCGCGCCGGCTGCAATGGCGGGCAGGCCTCGAGCTGCGAGCGGATATCGGGCGAGGCATTGATCAGCAGCCAGTCTTGGCCGTTGACCGTGACGCCGATCGAGGACTGCGTTCGGGGCCGCATGCCGGGTTCACCACGCCGCACGGCGGCGCACATCTCACAATTACAGTTCCACTGTGGATAACCACCGCCGGCGCCGGAGCCGAGTACGTGCACGCGCATGTGTAGAGCAGGATTGAGCGGGTATCAGAGAAAAGAAAGCCCGATCCAGTGAATCGGGCTTCCGGAAATCCTGGCCGTGACGGCCAGCGCGCGATTCAGCGGATCATCACATACATGGTGATTTCGAAGCCAAAGCGCATTTCAGTGTAGGTCGGTTTGGTCCAGCCCATAACCCATCCTCCGTTATTCCAGATTTTTTGGCGTGTAGACCGCGCCATTATAGCAAGCCGCTCTGGCGGCGCCAGCCCCGCGGCCCACCCGGTCCTTGCAGGCGCGAGTTTCGACGGTCGTATCTATCACCGATTCGCTGATACCTATCACTGCAGCGGTCGCCACAGGCAGTACGCATTGTCGGGCGCTCTGGCCCGTCGGCGTGTCCTTTGTATACCAAAGGGACAAACGATTATCGTCTTGCTGACATAACCGCTTTGCCTATGGACACCGGCGATCCGCCGTCGTAGGGTTGAGCGCGAAAGGTGACGGTACGCAGGTATGCGCCGCCGTCAACAGAACAAAACCGTTATCCCACGAGTTCATAAGCCCCCGGGCGCGCCCGCAGGGCTGAGCCTCGGCGTCGGAGGCGGGCGCGACGGTGCATTTTTCACAGCACATCGAAGGAGGAGTCATGAAAAAAATCCTTTCCAGCACGGTTGGTCTGAGTCTGCTGCTGCTTGCCGGCACCGCGGGTGCCAAAGACGATGCGGAGAACATCAGCAAGCTCAGCAGTTTCAAACGCACCGACACCGCGCCCGCGAAGCGCGTGCCGCAGGAAGGCAAATACGCGGAAAACCTGAAAAAGGTCCTGCAGCAGATCCGCATGCCGGATGGCTTCAAGATCGAGCTGTTCGCCCTCGTGCCCGACGCGCGAAACATGGCGGTGAGCCGCAA
>JAHELT010000221.1 GCA_024644045.1 Chromatiales bacterium
GCCTTTGTCCCACGCGTTCTTGGTGCGATAGTAAAGCCCCGCATCGTCCTTGATCTCGCGGTACATCTTCTCTGTCACGCCTTTGGCGTACTGTTCGTAGCGGAACGTGATCTGGGCGAGTCCATCCGCCTCCCAGCGCTGCGCATAGGGAACGCCGATGTTGTGGAACTTCTCATCGGAGGCGAGCGCGTCATTGTGGCAGGCGATGCAGTTGGCCTTGCCCTCGAATACCGCTTTGCCACGAATCTGTTGCTCTGAGAGTGCCGACTTGTCGCCCTGCAGATACCGATCGAGCGGCGTGTCCTTCTGAATCAGCGCCTCGCGCTCGAACGCGGCGATCGCCTTCCAGGCGTTGCCGATGGTGGGCCACTCGTCGCCGAACACTTCCCTGAAGCGAGCGCGGTAGTCCGGTATCAGGGCGAGCCGCGCTTCCATGATGTCGTCCTCGCCATTGCCCGCTACACCGCCCTTCGCCGCCGAACGCGCCTGCCCTTCCAGCGAACGTGATGAACCTGCCCAGAACAGCTTGCCGTAGTAAGCACTGTTGATGATGGTCTGGCTGTTACGCCAGTGGACCGTGCCCGGGTAGCCACGCGAGATATCTTCCGCGAAGGCCCAGCCCTGACTTGGTTCGTGACAGGTTCCGCACGAAACGGATGCGTCACCGCCCAGCCGCGGATCGAAGAACAACAGCTTGCCGAGCTCGACCTTGGCCGCGCTCTGCTGGTTGTCGGCGGGAATCGGCGGGTCGCCGAGTGGCGCCAGGGGAGGTGGTGAGGCGCTCTGCGCCCATGCCGCGGTGCCGATTACCGTCGTCGCGACGAGGCAAAGGCACGCCGACAACGTTTGCCGGAATCGAATGTCTATTTTATTCATGGCTTGCTCCTTGTCGCTCGATCAGTTACGCGCTTTGCGCCAGTCGGCGATGACCGGGTATTCCGCGGGGTAGGGCTCGCTCCAGACGAAGTCCTTACCCGTCAGCGGGTCACCGGAAAGCGCTTCCAGGAACGCAACCAGGTCTGCCTTTTCAGATTTGGTGAATTGGAGCGGCTTCAGGAGCCTGTCCTTGTTCGGATCTTTGCCGCCCCCGCGGTCGTAGAAATCGACAACGGCGCGCAGCGTTCCGATGGTGCCGTTGTGCATGTAGGGTGCGGTGTACTTCAGCTCCCGCAGAGTCGGCGTCATGAACGCGCCCTTGCGCTTTTCCGCCCCCGCGACGCTTTTGTTCTGCACGAAGACACCGAGATCGCGTTTCAGGTTCATGAAGTCGGGGATGCCCTGAAAGTTGTTGTAGGCGATGAACGCCTGATGATTCAGCGGATCGCGAAAGACAGCCAGATTCTCCGGCACGCCGAGGTTGTGGTACTTGCCGTCGGACAGCAGCGGGCCGTTGTGACAGGCGACGCAGCCGCCTTTGCCCTTGAACAGCTTTTCGCCGCGTTGGGCCGATTCTGACATCTTGCCCGTATCGAAGGGCGCGTTGCGCGAGGTGAGAGTTTTCAGAAACTCCGGAATCGCATTGCGCGCCCCGCCGTTTGAGGGCTCACCCATCTTGGCGTTCTTGAACATCCGCACGTATTCCGGATCCTGCTTCATGCGCTCCTGCATGATGCGCATGTCCATGTTCATGATGTAATCCTCGGTGATCATCTCGCGCGTGACGTCGTTGAGGTTCGTCCCGAGGCGCCCGTCATGGAGCCAGATCTTTTTACTTGCCACGTTGATGAGGGTGGGCGAGTTGCGGAAATGACCGTTGCCGGGGTACCCGGGGGACAGCGCGTCCGGATGGGCGAAGCCGTTTTCCGGCTTGTGGCAGGTCGCGCACGAAATCGCCGCGTCGCCGGAGAGCCGCTTGTCGAAGAACAGCCGCTTGCCGAGCTCCGCCTTCGCCTTGTCGAATTTAATGGCAGGCACCGGCCCTATTTCGGGGGTGTCGGCTGCCGCACCGAAAGTGATGCCGAGCACCGCAAGCGGTATCAAACCGCGTCGCGCAATGGAGAGAATACTCATTAACCGCTCCTCTTCAGTTTGTTCAGATCAGGTGACTGCATGGCCGTGGCACACCCTCAGCTCGCGGCACCATCACCGGTCTGTTTTCGAAGTCGATAAGTGTTGTTCGTGTCACCGAGCAGCACAGTCATTTCACGCCGTTGCAATCATCTTTATACCGGCGATCGCCAGCACCGCCCCGAGCATCCTTCGCAAATTCACCGACGTCATACGTCGCACGCAGAGCTCGGATCCGAGCAACGCGCCCAGCGCCGCCGCACCGACCAGCAGCGCGATTCCGGAAGGCCATTGTTCTGCCACGCTGGCGTACCCAGCCAGGCCCGACAGTGAGTTGCAGAGAACGAAAGCGGCCGCGATAGCTGCACTGCCTCGCATGTTAGTCCACATGAAGAACAGCAGCAACGGGCTCAGGAAAATGCCGCCGCCCACCCCGGTCATCCCGGAAACAAAACCGATTACACCGCCTACGGGCACCGTTATCCAGGGCTGCGGTGTTGCGACAGGATCGCGATCCTGCACCTGCCACATCATGTGCACGAACGCCAGGATCAGGGCGAAGCCGAGGATGTATTTGTAGAGCGCAGCGTCGATTGGAAACGCGCCGCCGAGATACGCCATGGGCACCGAGCCCAGCATGAGCGGCAGAAACAGGCGCCAGTTGAAACAGCCGCGAGGCGCAAGCCGCGCCAGCACCAGCACGGTGACGAACACGTTCATCGTGAGCGCGGCAGGCTTCATCAGCGCGGGCTCCAGGCCAACCAGCGCCATCGCCGCCAGATACCCCGAGGCGCCCCCATGCCCCACAGAGGAGTACAACAGCGCAGCGCCGCCGATCAACGCCAGCAGGCAAAAACCAATCAGCGGATCAAGCCCAGGCATTCTTTCTTGATCTTTCTCATTACAAGCTATTTGATAACGAACGGTAAATGCATTCCCTGATCCAGATCATACTCAGAACTACGTGCGGGCAGGTTTCCTCCGACGCTGACTGCCCACCAGGATGACGCCGCCTACAAACACCAGCAATCCGGCGCCCACAGGCGGGACGTAAACGTTCGCGAGACCGACCTCCGGCGGCAACAGCAGCCAATACCAGCCGCTCAGCCGGTGTCTGGCGCCGGATTCGCCGTTGCTGCCGTCCCAGTTGGCGAGGGACACGGGTATGAACCGGCCTTCGTCGAACTGCACGTCACCCGAATCACCCGCGGCACGCGGCCGGATGAATACCACGCGCCAGCGACCGTGCCGCCATGCCCCGTTTGCCTGGACGTCGTCGGATGGACGGGGAACCAGCTTGTTGTCCGGGCCGGTGGCGTCGAAGACAGTGACACGCGGTGCTACCGGCGGCTCGACACTGCCCGCGTTCCAGTACCAGATGGTGGTCGGGTGCGCCGGATCGCCATGCCGGTAGAGCGGCTTTTCCACCACGGGCGCGGTGGCGAACGCGTTTGCTTTGGGAAACTGAATAGCGAATGCATCGGCCGTGAGTTCCAGCGAGTCGTCCTGGATCTGCTCGGTGGTCTCCTCGCCCGGGCGGCTGTCGGTGCGGTCGTTGGCCTCCAGCAGAAAAGCGATGGCCTCGGCGTTGTACAGGGCGCTGACCGTCATCTCGTCGACCAGCGGTGTGAACAGGCGTTCGTCCTTGATGACGTTGGGCGCGAGACGTAGGGTGACGGGATGCGCATCGCTCCACCTCGGATCGTCGCCGGAGACGGGCAGCGCGCCGTCGATGCGGACACCCTTGACGACGGCGCCGGCCTGCGGCGGCGGCGTTGCATTTTCCCGCAGCGAATAGACGAAGTTCGATACGTGCCAGCGGTCCTCGAGGCTCAGCGGGTCTTCGTTGCCCTCTTCGGTGGCGCGATGCGCCGGCATCGGCGTTCCGGGTATCCCGATCGAGAGCCGGGCATAGATGTTGGCGACGGTCGCGTCCCTGGCCGCGTCGTCGTCACCCGCGACATTGGACACCCGCCACGTCCAGGGTTTTGTCAGGTCGCGGGGCCAGATGCGGAATCCCCAGTCGTCCTCGAGCCGCTTACCGGAGGTGATGTTGCCGCGACCCTGATCACCGTGGCACTCCTTGCAGGCCTTGAGGAATCGCTCCTTGCCGCGGGCGACGGAGTCGGCGGAGAACGCGATCCGTCCGTCGGTCGGCTCGACTTCCACAGTCTTGATAAAGTCGGTTTTCGTGTAACGTCCTTCGTCGTCGAACGCCTCCTCGGGGGCCTCTTCCGGTGCCCAGGTCAGGGTGATGTCGGAGCCTTTGATGACGGGAATGAGGCTGCGGATCTGCGCGTCCGTCAGAACGCCCGACCAGCCCGGCATGCCGGTGGCGTCGAGCCCCTTCTTGATAGTGTTGAACAGGTCCTCGTCGCGCGGCGGTAACGTTCCCGGCGACGTTTTGTACTTGAAGAGCCCGAGCGAGAAATCGCGCGGCCGCGGATAGAGATAGTCGGCAGCCGGCCCGTCGCCCAGACCCTCCTCACCGTGACACACCGCGCAACGGTGCTGGTAGATCGCCGCGCCGTCGCTTTTCGCGCGCTGTGCCTGCACCTGCTCTTTCAGGCGCGTGACGGCCTTGGACGTTTCCGGATTCCACATGCGCGGCACCTGACCGACGTAGTCGTACAGGAAGATGATGACTTTCCAGATCGCCTCTTCATCGAGCATCTCGTGCCACACGGGCATCGCGGAGTTCCACGGTGCGCCTTCCTTGGGTAGACCGGGGCCACCGGTCGCAATGCGCCAGAACAGAAACGCCTCCTGCAGCTGCGCGATGGTGCCGACGTCCTGGAAGTTCGCCGGTAACGGGCTGAACGCCTGCGCCAGGTGTCCCTTGCCATCGGCGCCCTGCTTGACCGTGTCCTCGTAGAGGGCCATGCCCGCGTCAGGATCGGTTTCGATGCCCTCGAGAATTTCGTTTCTGACCGGGTTCTCGAGCGTGCCGAGGTCGAAACGCTGGTCGAAGATCCGCAGCGTCGACGGGGGTGCCGGGTGCACCTGACGCAGCTCGACCGGCGCATCGAACGTTGGCCGCACGGACTCGTAGACGGCGTAGGCGACAATGGTCGGGATGACGATGAGCAGCGTCCAGCGGATCGGGCCGGTGCGGTCTTCGCGCAGCACGGAGAGAATCGGTGCCTTGAATTCGCGCCAGCGGGCGTCGTCAAAAGAAAAGTAAAGCAGCGCTGCGATGACCGTGATGACCATGAACTGGATCATCAGCGCGCGCGGCATGACGGGCGGGAACGCGGTTTCGAAGAGCAGGTAGGCGGCGACGACAACGATCAACGCCTGCCAGAAGGCGCCGACCCGAAACCTCGAGCCGGCTTTGCCACCGGTTATTTCTGTGTGGTCAGCCATTGCACCAGGTTTTCCAGTTCGCGCGCAGTCATGCGGTCGGCGAAGTTTTCCGGCATGATCCCCGGAGCGAATCCCTGCGCGATTTCCACGCTGGGCGCGACGATACCCTCGCGGATCCGCGCAGCGTCTAGTCTTGCGCCGATCCCCGTGAGCGGGGGGCCGACCGGCGACTCGGTGCCGAGCACGCTGTGGCAGGCCGCGCAACCGTACTTCGCGATGATTTCCTCGCCGGTCGTTGCGCTCGCGGGTGCTTCCGCCACGGGCGCCGCTGGCGTCTCCATGCTCTCGCTGTCGCCGGCAATCGCGGCCGTGTCTTCGGGAAGCGCGACCGTGACCTCATTGCCGTCCTTCGCCTGCATGAACGCGATCACCGCGTCGATCTCGATGCTGGACAGTCCGATCGGCGGCTTGTCGGCGGCCGGCATGGGCGATTCCGTATCGTTGGTGCCCTTTTTACCGAAACCTTTCACCACGAAGGCACTCGGCTGCAGTAGCGATTCCCGCAGATAGGATTCGATATCGTTCGCGCGCGCTGAGTACGCAGGGTCCTGCACGCGTGCCTGCGCGGTTTCGGCGATGTTCAGTGCTAGCAGGTCGGGTGCCCGTCCGAGCTCATTGTGGCACAGCGTGCAGGTGCCTTTGCCGGTAAATACCGTCTCTCCGAGCGCAATGAAACTGTCCATGGTGAGGGCCCCGAGCTCGATGTCCTCGTCGACCGGCGCCTCGCCTTCGATCTGCGGAAGCGTGTTGGCGACGAGGGTGAAGAGCAGCGCCAGGCCAAGGCTGAACGTGATCACCTTAACGAGTACCAGGAGCGGGCTGTCCGTGCCGGATGCCGGTTCCATTTGAGCTTGCTCGCTCACGCGGTGGATTGTTCCATGTGTGGAACGCGTCGTTGCGTGCTGGCGAGCGAAGCGATCCAGAATATGAACAGGATCAGCAGCAGGAACAGAACAGTCACGATGGTCATCATGTTGCCGGCGTGCCCGATGGTTGGTATGAAATTATCGGGCGAGTTGTCCTTCATGATCGTGTAAACATGCCAGTGAGTGCGCACGGACGAGCGCACGTAGCCCATCAGGGCCATCAGCCAGGTGAAGGCGATCGGCAGTGCGAACAGCGCGTATTGCGCGCGCACACTCACACGTCCCCACGTCGACGGCAGTCGCTTTGCGCCTCTGAACATGAACGTATCGATGGTCA
>JAHELT010000058.1 GCA_024644045.1 Chromatiales bacterium
CGTCCACGGTGACCGTTGCCGTGGACGCGGCTGCCGCCACGTTGGTGTTCGTCGACGACACGTTCACGCCGTTGAAGGTGAAGTTGCCGGTGGCGAAATTGATCGAGCCGCCGCCGGTATCCACGTTGGCATTCACCGCGGCCGTGTTGGCCACGTTGAAGTCGATGTTCAATTGGCCGGCACTGGCATCGGTGATCGCGTTATTGATCGTGAGATTGTTATCGACGTTGAAGACGAGGTTTGTCGCTGCCACCCCGGCGGCTTTTGCGATACCGGCATTGACAATGACATCACCCGCCTGCGCCCCCGCACCGGTGTTGGTGTCGATGATGACACTGGTGTCCAGATCCAGCGCCGCGTTGATCACCGCCACGTCGATCGTCGAGTCGTTGGCGTTCGACAGAAAGTTCGGCGTCAGCACGTCGAGCGTACCGGTGCCCACCTGGATTGTGATGTTGAACGGGTCCAGCAACCACTCGCCGCCCTCGCCGTTCGCTGCACTCACATCCGGGGTGCTCGTGACATCCAGGAACACCTCGCCCGAGGTCTCCACAAAGCCGCCGTCGCCCCCGTTCTCACCCCCGCGCGCACTGATCGCCCCGTGCATGCGCGTCGCACCGTCCGCCCATACGATCACCCGACCGCCGTCGCCGCTGTCCGTGGCATCCGCGGCCACTGTCACGCCCTCGCCGACGAACGTGCCGGCGGCCCGCTGTACCCCGTTGCCGCCCTTGTAGTCCCCGCCGATCAGCACCTCACCGCCGCCCGTCGCGCCCGACGCATCGACGCTGGCTGCATCAATTAATCCCACCTGTTCGCCCAACAGCGCGATCCTCCCGCCGCTGCCGCTACTTCCCGTGGCCTTCACCGTCCCCGACACCCAGGTCGTGCCCGTGGCGCTTGCCACGTTGATCTCACCGCCGCTGGCACCGTTGGCCAGCGTCAGGCTCTCCGCCCCCAGCACGATGTCGCCGTTCGCCGCGATCTCGATCGTCTGCGCCTCGGCCACCCCGCTGTGGGTCAACGTCCCCGCGAACGCCCCCAGCGCGCCGCGCTCGGCGATCAACTGACCGAGGTTGATCACTGCGTCTTCCGGCGCCTGCACCTCGAACGTCACCCCGTCCAGATCCAGGCTCGTGAACGTCACCTCACGCCCCGCTGCCAGCACCAGGTTTCCTTCCGGCGTGTGGATGATCCCGCTGTTCTCGATCGACGGCGCGATCAGCACCACCTCGCCCCCCGGGGCAGTGGTGATGATCCCCTGATTGACGATCGACCCCGAGGTCTCGTCACCGCTAAACGCGTAACGCCCGGACAGAAAATCCTCGTTGCTCATCTCCAGCGTCGAGGCGATCAGTCCCGCTGTGTCCACCACCGACCCCGCCCCGAACACGATCCCGTTCGGGTTGATCAGAAACACCCGCCCGTTCGAGAACAAGCTCCCCAGTATCGCCGAGGGGTCCTCGCCCGTTACCCGGTTCAGCACCGCGCTCAACGCATCGGGCTGTATGAATCGCGTCGTCTCATCCGCACCGATCGCAAACGATCCCCACTCGATGATCGCACCGTTGCTGTTCGTTACCTCCAGGCTCGCGCCGCTCTGTGCAAAGCTCGCCGATCCGCTTATCACCACCGGGTCCAGCGGGTTGGCAATCACATGGCCTTGCAATGCCCCTAGTAACACTGCCACTGCTGTGTGTAAAATTTTTTGACACTGAAAAAGACGAAAAAAGCGGGCTCTGCGATACATGCACGTGTCCCTGGTCGTTTGATCGTGGGGAATCCGGGTAGAAGCGAGACAAGCGAACGTCGATCTTATGTGGCTGGAAAGGCGACGCAGCGCGACGGCGCTGCGGCCATTCGCGCGGAGTGAACAGGAAAGGAAAACAGTGACTGACTGACCAGACAACGCTCGCCGCCGGAATCGACGAGCGAGACGGTGAATGGTCATTACCTCGATACTCTTTTTTGGCCGGTTATGGGCCAGCCGCAACCCCGATCCCGGCGATTGTGAACCGCACACGCCCATACACTATCATTATTAGTCGATAGCTCTTCACTATCTATAGTACAAGGACTCCTTCTTAGCAAATGTTTGGGGCATTCAGCAGGTGGCTTTTTCTACTGGTGCCGGCAAGCGTGCTCGTTCTCGTGGTTGGATTCCGGTTGCAGTTTCCAACGCAGCTGGAACGGTTCCAGGTTCAGGTATTCGACGTCTTTCAACGGCTCAGGCCCCGCGAATACGTACCAACGCCGGTCAGGATTATCGATATCGACGATGCCAGCCTGGAGGCCATTGGCCAATGGCCGTGGCCACGTACGCGTATCGCCGAGCTCATCGAGAAACTGCATGAGGCGGGGGCGACGGTAATCGTGCTCGATCTGTTGTTTGCAGAGCCTGACCGCACTTCGCCCGCGCAGATCCTGCCGCTGTGGTCCGACAGTGAAGTGATTCGTGCGCTTGCGCTGGCCCTCCCGGATCACGATCTCGAACTGGCAAAGCGGATCTCAGCGGCACCGGTAGTGACCGCCGTGGCGCTGAACCAGGACTCAAGCAACCCCCGAGTAGAGGCAAAATGGCGATTCGACGTATCTGATCGCGACGCAACCACCGCACTCCCGCAGTTTTCAGGTGCGGTCGTCAATCTGACGCCGATTGACAGGGCAGCATCCGGCAGCGGAAGCATCAACGTAATTCCGGACCGGGACAACATAGTGCGCCGGCTGCATACAGTGTTCCGGCTCGGCGATCGACTCTATCCGGGGCTCGCTGCGGAAACGATGCGCGTGGCGCAGGGCATAGATACTTACTCACTGGATGCACTGGACGGCACGTTGCAACACGTCCGCGTTGGTGCATTTACCATTCCCACCGATGCAGCCGGTCGAGTTTGGCTGCGTTACACTCGACCACAGCCGCAGCGCTATATACCTGCGCAGGACATTCTGAGTTCACGCTTCGAACCCGATGCTATCGCCGGTCAAATTGTAATCGTCGGCACCAGCGCAGTGGGCCTTGCTGATTTCCAGGCGACGCCGCTCAATCCGCTGACCCCGGGCGTGGAAGTGCATGCAACGCTGATCGAACAACTTCTGCTCGGCAAATTTCTGCACCGGCCCGATTGGGCGAAAGGCATCGAGATAGTCTATCTGATCGTACTCGGCTCCGTGCTTATCCTGTTGTTGCGGCGATTACACGCAATTTCCTGTGCGGTGGTCGGCGCTTTCGCTGCTATGCTCGCATTCGGGAGTTCCTGGTATGCCTATGTCACCCACGGGATCTTACTCGATCCGCTCGTGCCCTCGGCCGAGGTGTTGCTCATCTATCTGGTCGGCTCACTGGTTAATTTCATGCAGAGCGAAGCCCAACGCCGCCAGGTCCGCAACGCTTTTAATCACTACCTTGCCCCGGAAGTGGTAGACCAGTTACTGGAAGATCCGCAACGGCTCAAGCTCGGCGGTGAAACGCGGGAAATGACTTTTCTGTTTACCGACGTGGAAGGGTTTACCGCGTTCACTGAAAGCACCGAACCCGTCATTGTGGTCAAGTTACTGAACGACTATCTGGAAAGCACTTGTGACATCGTGCTGCGGCACGGCGGCACGATAGACAAGATTGTCGGCGATGCGTTGCACGTCATGTTCAACGCGCCGAGCCGTCAGCCCGACCATGCCGAGCGAGCGGTGCGTTGTGCCCTGGCGCTCGACGAGTTTTGCGAGCAGTTTGCTGCCGAACAGAATGAAGTGGGTCATAAATTCGGCACCACGCGCATCGGCATCAACACCGGGCAGGTCGTCGTCGGCAATTTCGGCGGCGCCGCACGCTTCGACTATTCCGCGCACGGCGACGCTATCAACACGGCAGCGCGCCTGGAAAGTGCAAACAAGATCCTCGGCACCAGAATCTGCGTGAGTGAGACCACGCATGCTCAATGTGAGCGGATACCTTTTCGTCCGATAGGCTGTCTTTTGCTGAGGGGTAAACAGCTCAGTGTCGAAGTCTACGAGCCACTTGCACCGGACGCCATCGACGTTGAACGCGACGAGGCGTACCTGAAAATCTATCGCGCAATGGACGACCCCGCAACCGTGCTCGACGCGCTGTTGGACCTGGCGAGGCGATTTCCGGACGACAGATTGATCGATCTGCACCGACGCCGTTTGGCGGCAGGCGAGTCCGGACGCTCTATCGAGTTGATCACGTAAACACGACTATGACTATCTCCGGGTTCTTTCGCAAACTTCTCCGCACGCACGACCGCCGCCATCACTATCGCATGGAGCAACCCGTTCTCTCGCTGACGATTGAGGGCCGTGAATACACAACGCTGAATTGGTCCCTGGGTGGATTGCGGATCGGACAAGTACCCGGATCGCTCGTTCGCGGGGAGAAAGTCGAAGGTAGTATCCGCCTGCCCCCCGGCGGCGAAGGTACTTTCGCGGCCGAAGTGGTAGACATCACCGATCAGGGTCACACGCAGTTGCGACTGTTGGAGATCTCCCCGGCGGTGTTTGTCGCCATGAGTGGGCTGCGAGGAAGTTGAGCTGGTGCCTGCTTCACTTACGTAAAGACGTCAGCTCCGATGCCGGTGAATTCTCTGCGCCCGCCGCTTTCCGCGCAGCGGGCATACGGGATTCATTCCTTGCGCGCCAGCGCCAGCGTGTACTGGCCGCTGGTCTTGAGTTTCTCGCAGTTGCCGAAAGCCGCCTGCAGCTCGCGGGCGACGAATCGCCGCAGCCCGCTCAGGCTCACCACGTAAAAGCGCCCGCCTGGGCGAAGACGCCGGTGCACGTCGTGAAACATGATCCGGTAAAGCTCTTTACCCGACTTCGCCGGCAGGTTGGTGGCGACGACATCGCTGTGCCCGGGCGGCACCTGGGCGAGCCCGTTGCTCAGCAATGCCTCGGCATTGCCTATCCCGTTGCGCGCGGCGTTCTGCGCCGCGTACTGCACGGCCACGAAATCCTTGTCGACCATCAGCGTGCGGCCCCGCGGGGCGAGACTCGCCATGCTCAAGCCGATCGCGCCGTAACCGCAGCCCAGATCCAGGCAGTCGTCCTGCACCTCGATCTCAAGATAGCGGATCAGGAGCTGCGAGCCGGGATCCACCGCACGCGGCGAGAACAGGCCCCAGGTCGTGGCAAACTCGAACCGCCGTCCGCGCAGCTCGACCGTGAACACGATGTCTTCGCGCAGCGATTCGATATCGGGGCGGGCGTCACCGTGTGGTTGCCTGGTCACCCCTCACCCCCCGGCAGGGGGCAGTCCCCGTTAGCCGCAGTGCGGATAGTCGTCCTGCTGCCGGTGTCGAACGCAACGCTTACACTTGCCCTTGGCGGGGGGACAGTTCCCGTTAGCCGCAGTGCGGGTAGTCGTCCAGCTGCCCGCGGCGAACGCAACGCTTTCACTTGCCTTTGGCGGGGGACAGTCCCCGTCTGCCGCAGTGCGCGTAGGGTGCCGGCCGCAACCGCATCGATCTCACCAGGCTGCAGAGGGTAACAGCAGGAGAGGGGTTTGGACGGCGGGGAGTCTGCGCCAGTCGGCGGCAGTGGGGAACCGGCTTGCAGGACCGTGCGCGGCAGGGATGCCGCGCTCGAGCCTCCAGGGACGGATTCACCGGGTCCGGCAAGCCGGTTGCCCGCTGCCGGGCCATCGCGAGCCACGGCGACCGGTAACCTCCGGTGCTCAGGCCGCGAGCTTGCGCAGCACGTAGTGCAGGATTCCACCGTTCGCGTAGTACTCGACTTCCTGCGGCGTGTCGATACGAACGCGCGCTTTGAATTCGCGCTCTTTCCCGTCGTCCGCCAGCGCGCTCACCGTCACCTCCCGGGCGGTGCCGTCCCCGAGTCCGGTGATCGAGTACACCTCGCGCCCGTCCAGACCCAGCTTCTCGGCATTCTCGCCTTCCACGTACTGCAGCGGCAGGATGCCCATGCCCACCAGATTGGAGCGATGGATACGCTCGTAGCTCTCCGCGATCACAGCCTGCACACCGAGCAGGCGCGGACCTTTCGCCGCCCAGTCGCGGGACGAGCCCGACCCGTACTCTTTACCGGCCAGCACGATGGTCGGCACGTTCTCGGCCTGATACTTCATCGCCGCGTCGAAAATCGACATCTGCTCGCCGTCGGGCAGATGCACGGTCACGCCGCCCTCGGTACCCGGCGCCAGCTTGTTGCGCAGGCGGATGTTGGCAAAGGTGCCGCGCATCATCACCTCGTGGTTCCCGCGCCGCGATCCGTACGAATTGAAATCGCCCACTGCAACGCCGTGCTCCTGCAGGTACTTGCCCGCGGGACTGTCTGCCTTGATGGCGCCGGCCGGCGAAATGTGATCGGTGGTGACCGAGTCGCCGAGGTTCGCGAGCACGCGCGCACCGGCGATGTCTGCGATGCCCGCCGGCTGCAGCGACATGTCCTCGAAGTACGGCGGGTTCTTCACGTAGGTCGAATCGCCCTGCCAGCTGTAGAGCTGTCCCCCGGCCACCTCCATCTGCCGCCAGTTGGCCTCGCCGGAGAACAGGTCCGCGTAGCTTTCCCGGTACTTCTCCTGGGTCACGTTGGCGCGTACCGCATCAGCGACCTCCTGCTGGCTCGGCCAGATGTCCTTGAGATACACGGGCTTGCCGTCGGCGTCCTCGCCCAGCGGCTCGTTGTACAGATCGAGATCCATGCGTCCGGCGATCGCGTACGCCACCACCAGCGGCGGCGACGCCAGGTAGTTCATGCGCACCTCCGGGTGCACCCGGCCTTCGAAGTTGCGGTTGCCCGACAGCACCGAGGCCGCCACCAGATTGCCTTCGCGAATCGCGGCCGACACTTCCTGCGGCAGCGGTCCCGAGTTGCCGATGCAGGTGGTGCAGCCGTAACCGACCACGTGGAAGCCAAGCTGCTCCAGGCTGTCCATCAGCCCGGCCGCCTTCAGGTACTCGGTCACCACCAGCGATCCCGGTGCGAGCGAGGTTTTCACCCAGGGTTTCACGCGCAGACCCTTCTGCACGGCCTTCTGGGCCACCAGGCCGGCACCGAGCATCACGCTCGGGTTTGAGGTATTGGTGCAGGAGGTGATCGCGGCAATGACCACCGCGCCATCGACGATGTCGACGGACTGGCCTTTGATGCTGGTGCTCACCGGGCCCTTCCCGGCAATCGAGCGCTCCTCCTTGATCGCCTGCATGTCTTTCAGGAACCGCTGCTTGGCTTCGCGCAGCAGCACCCGGTCCTGCGGACGCTTCGGACCGGCGAGACTCGGCTCGACACTGCCCAGATCCAGGGTAAGCGTTTCGCTGTAGCGGTCGGGCTTCTGCCCGGACGTGCGGAACATGCCCTGTTCGCGGGCGTAAGCCTCCACCAGGGCGATCTGCCCGGTATCGCGGTTGGTGAGCTGAAGGTAGCGCAGCGTTTCGTCGTCGATCGGAAACAGCCCGCAGGTCGCCCCGTACTCGGGCGCCATGTTGGCGATGGTGGCCCGATCGCCGAGCGGCATCGAATCGAGGCCGTCGCCGTGGAACTCGACGAACTTGCCGACCACGCCGTGCTTGCGCAGCATCTCGACAGCGGTGAGCACCAGGTCGGTCGCGGTAGCGCCCTCACGCAGACGTCCGGTCAGCTCGAAGCCGACGACTTTCGGTATCAGCATGGAAATCGGCTGACCAAGCATCGCCGCTTCGGCCTCGATGCCGCCGACCCCCCAGCCGAGCACGCCCACGCCGTTGATCATCGTGGTATGCGAGTCGGTACCGACCAGGGTGTCCGGGTACGCCTGCTGCACGCCGTCTTTGGCCTGCGCCATAATCACGCGTGCCAGGTACTCGAGATTCACCTGGTGCACGATACCGGTGTCCGGTGGCACCACCTTGAAGTTGTTGAATGCCTGCTGCCCCCACTTCAGGAACCCGTAGCGCTCCCGGTTGCGCTGGAACTCCAGCTTCGCGTTGAGGTCCAGCGAGTCGTGTGAGGCGAAGCTGTCGACCTGCACCGAGTGGTCGATGACCAGTTCGGCGGGCTGCAGCGGATTGATCCGTGCCGGGTCGCCGCCCAGCGCCTGCATGGCGTCGCGCATTGCGGCGAGATCGACCACGGCCGGCACGCCGGTGAAGTCCTGCATGAGCACGCGCGCGGGCCGGAACGCTATTTCGACGTGCGGCTCGGCGGAGGGATCCCAGTTCGCCAGCGCCTCGATATCGCTGCGGCTCACGCTGCTGCCGTCCTCGTGACGTAACAGGTTCTCCAGCAGGATCTTCAGCGCGAAGGGCAGGCGCTCGGCGCCCTCGACCGCGGTGAGCCGATAAATCTCGTAGTCGCTGCCTGCGACGGAAAGCGTTCCGCGTGCGTTGAAACTGTCAGTCATATGCGCATCCCACAAGTGTTGAACGTCGAGGAGGTTTCACAGCCCGCCGGGAACGGCAAGCGGGACCGTCACGGGCTGGAGGACGGGTGCAATGCGTCGATTATATACAAAAGCGATCTTGCATAGCAGGACCGCTCAGGCATCGGCGGCCTGAGGCGCGGCTTCGACGGGCGACGCTTCGGCAGCATCGGCGGCTTCCAGCTGCCGCAGGATCTCGGCCGCTTCCGAATCGCCATCGCCGGCCTCGGCACTCTCGCCGGCCTCAGCACTCTCGCCGACCTCCTGGGCCGCCTCAGCGCCGCCGCCGAACATCGAGTTGTACTCGTGCATCATCTTTTCCATGGTGCGCTTGGTGATATCCAGCTCTCGCGTAACCTGCTCGTAATCGGCCTTGAGCCTGGTGAGCGCCTCGTCCTGCGCCGCGTCGCCGACGTCCGTTTCGACCAGCTGCATCCGTTGCTGGTAGCCGTCGACAAGGGTTTTGAGCTGCGCGTACACCCCGGCCAGCGCTTCGGGGGCACGCCTGGCATACGCGCCGATGAACGCCTGGCAAACGGCACGTTCCTGCTTGCTCAGGCTGACGGCGTGATCCTCGTCTGCGAACAGCGCCCTGGTCTGCTCCTGGCGTGCGCCGGCTTCCGCGTTGATGCTCGCGACCAGGGCGCGGAGCGCCTTTCGATCTTTGCGCCTGCGCCGCGCACCGAGGAACAGGCTGACCAGCAGCACCAGCGTCATCAGCGCGAAGCCCTCCGCCAGCAGCGTGAACAGTCGCGCGTCGATCTCCATCATGACTCAAGCTCCGCCAACGTCAGATCGGCATCGTCGTTTCGCCGCCGCCGCCACCACCAGAGTCCGCCCACGATGAGCAGGGCCAGCGCGTTGGCGGCGCCGATCTGCCACGCATAGGCGAACCCGTCGAACGCCGGCTCCGCCGCCGGCGGCTCCGGCGCCGGAGATGGCGCCGGCGGTTCCGCCGGCAAGGCCGGGGGTTGTGTAACCGGCAGCGCGGGGAGGTCGAAGACCACCGGTTGCCCGCTCGGAGAATTTCCACTGACCTGCAGGTTCAATCGGTGCTCGCCGGCGGGCAGCGGACCTATGGCGCCCTGCCAGGCACCGCCTGCGCCGGGTGCGAGCTCGACGACCGACGCGACCCCGTCCGGACCCTGCACCGACGCCTGCACCTGCATGTCGTCGGCACCGATGAACTCCGGTCGCGCCGCAACACTCAACGGGTAGTCCTGCGCTGCCTCACCCAGGTCGATGTTGACGGGCAGTGCCACGTTGAAGCGTATCTGCCGCTCGCGCGCAAACGTATCGCTGCTCGCGCTGATGGCGATCGCATGCTCGCCTTCCTCGCGCAGGTTGTCCATCGCGGCCGCGAAGCCGTGCCCGCTCGTCGACGTGAGGCGGTAGGTGTCGACCTCGCCACCGGGACGCCGATGCTCGGCAAACACGCGCACGAGCTCGAGAAAATCGGTCCGCTCGATGCGCTCGCCGGCTTCGCTCAACCAGGCTTCCAGCTCCACCCCGTCGCCCGGTAGCCGGTGGTTGGGAAACGCGCCCGTCTCCAGGCTCAGATCGGTCACCACAAGCACGCGGTTGTCGGGGTCAAGCTGCGCGTCGACGCGCCACTCGCCGCTTTGCGGGGAATCGATCGTAATCAGGTCGTAGCCCCGGTCAGCGCGCCAGCTGGCGCCGGGCGGGGGTGCGCTCGCCGAGTACTCGCCGCCGTCCGGCGCGTGCAACAGCGCGGGCGCAGCCTGGGCAGAGCGGAAGATGAGCAGCGTGAGCTCTTTGATGGACGCGTCGACCTGAAAGCGATTGTCCTCCAGCGGCACGGCGTCGGTGTCGGTGGTTTTCTCGAACACGTGCAGGAACGCGCGGTGCAGCTGCGCGGCATCGGCCGCCAGCTCGTACCAGCCCGCCGTGCTTTGTGCCAGGGTACGCAACAGCTCGTGATCGGCTTCCTCCGACAAGGCCACGGCCATCACGTTGATGTCGCGCGCCTGCAGCTGCGGCAACAGCGACTGCAGAATGCGCGCCCGCGAAGCCTCGTTGGCGCCCGCCTCCTTCGACACGTCGACCATCCCGTCGGTAAGCAGGATCAGATTGCGCCGCGTATCGGAGGCGGCGCCCGGCCAGCCGCGGGTGGCGCGCCGGATAGCATCTTCGATGTTGGTGAACATCCCGCGTGAGTGGATTCGTGCAGCACCGCGTTCGGCGCGTTTGCGCCAGGCATCGGTCACCACGCCGTGCGCAACTTCCATATTGACGTAACGGCCGAACGTCCAGATACCGGCCAGTGACTCGGCGGGCAGCAGCCCGGTCACCAGTCGCAGCGCCGCGGCGCGCAGGTTGTCCGGGTCGGTGCGCTTCATGCTGCCGGAGATGTCGATGAGGATGCGCGTATCGACGCGCTCGGCATGCACGAAACCGCTCGTCACGGCCAGGAAGGCGCTGGCGAGCAACGCACACAGCGGGCGGCGGCGCAGACGGTAGTTCATGCCGCGTTAGCGGCGCGGCGCCGTGGCGCTTTAACCCGGAAGGTACCCCGTGCGGCGTGGCGCAGGCATACGTTTAGAGCAACTGCTCGACCGCGCCGCGTTCTTCCAGCAGCTCCGCCTTGGTGGCGTCCATCTTCTCGCGGCTGAAAGCGTCCACCGACAGGTCCTGGACGATGTTGTAATCGCCGTTCCGGCAGACCACCGGGTAGGAGTAGATCAGCCCTTCCTCGATACCGTACGAGCCGTCGCTGGGTATGCCCATGCTCACCCAGCCCTCGCTGCCAAGCGCCCAGTCGCGCATGTGATCGATGGCCGCCGAGGCCGCCGAGGCCGCGCTGGAAGCACCCCTCGCGTCGATGACCGCCGCGCCGCGCTTCTGCACCGTGGGAATGAACGTTTTGCGTACCCACTGCTCGTCCAGCAACCCGCTCGCCGCCTTACCGTCGATGAGCGTATGGGAAATATCCGGGTACTGCGTTGCCGAGTGATTGCCCCAGATCGCCATTTTCTCGATGCGGGTCACCGCGGCACCGGTTTTACCGGCGAGCTGGCTGATAGCGCGGTTGTGGTCCAGGCGCGTCATCGCGGTGAACCGGCGCGGGTCCAGGTCCGGTGCGTTGCGCATTGCGATGAGCGCATTCGTGTTGGCGGGATTGCCGACCACCAGCACGCGCACGTTGCGCTTGGCCTTATCATTCAGCGCTTTGCCCTGCGGCCCGAAAATGCCGCCGTTCTCCGCCAGCAGGTCGCCGCGTTCCATGCCCGGTCCGCGCGGCTTCGCGCCGACCAGAAACGCAAACTCGACATCGCGAAAAGCCACCGCCGCGTCGTCCGTGCACACGATTCCGTGCAGCAGCGGAAACGCACAGTCATCGAGCTCCATGCGTACGCCCTCCAGCGCCTTCAGCGCCGGCGTTATCTCGAGCAACTGCAGGATGATCGGCTGCTCCCGACCGAGCAGGTTGCCGGCCGCCAGACGAAACAGCATCGCATAGCTGATTTGTCCTGCCGCACCCGTCACGGCGACTCTGACCGGTGATTTCATGATTGACTCCTGATGTGTGGTTGCGCGGTGCGTAACTGCGGGGATTGACGCTGACGGCCGGCGGTTGGCCGCGGCGGGGCGTTACCGGGCCGCGCCGCATTATACACGCTGCCCCGGGATACGCACGGTGTTCGCGGCCCGCCGGCGGTCGCGATGCTACCGTCCGGCGCCGGTTTGCCTTAGCATAGTCGCGGTCGAGGCTGCCCGGCGGCGGCCGTGCCGTACCCGTTCGCTTTCGGTCGCACGACAGGAGACCGGTGATCCCCGATTTCACAGACGCGGAGCGCTGGATTATCCAGTCCACCTGCAACGGGCGCTGGTACAAGGATCACGTGGCGCTGCACGCGGCCGACGTGGAGTTGCACCTGGACGCCGAAAGCAAGGCACTGACCGAGTGTCCCGCCCTGTTCTGGCAGGTCGACGACTGCGGCTTCGTGATTATCAAGATCGGCAAAGCACGTTTCCGCTGCCAGTTCTTCTACAAGGACGAGCTCGAGCAGTACGGCACGGGCGTGGCCGAGTACGACGATGTTGCCGACTGCGCCATTGCACTGCTGCGCGGACAGGCCGATCATCAGAGCGTACGCAGCGGCGCCTATCCGAAGCGCTAGCCACGTGCGGTGACTGTTGAGCACACCGTAATTGTTCGGCGCACGCAGCGCCGCATGATATCGTTGCCGCCAGCGCCCATTGTCGGAAAAACGGTTCTCATGGGAGCAAGCATGACGAAAAGCAATGCGTTCTACGCCCAGTCGGGCGGCGTGACCGCGGTGATCAACGCTTCGGCCTGCGGCGTGATCGAGACTGCCCGCAAGCACAAAGACCGGATCGGCAAGGTGTTGGCTGGCCGCAACGGCATCATCGGTGCGTTGAGCGAAGAGCTGATCGACACGAGCCGCGAGTCCGCACGCGACATCGCCGCGCTGCGCCATACACCGTCGGGCGCGTTCGGCTCGTGCCGCTACAAGTTGAAGAGCCTCGAAGAAAGCCGCCGTGAGTATGAACGTCTGATCGAGGTCTTCAAGGCGCACGACATCGGGTACTTTTTTTACAACGGCGGCGGCGATTCCGCCGATACCTGCCTGAAAATCTCGCAGCTGTCCAAGCGCACCGGTTATCCGATTCAGGCGATTCACATTCCAAAGACCGTTGACAACGACCTGCCGGTGACCGACAACTGCCCGGGATTCGGCTCTGTGGCGAAGTACGTGGCGGTCTCCATTCGCGAGGCGGGGTTCGACGTGGCCTCGATGGCGAAGACCTCGACCAAGGTGTTCATTATGGAAGTCATGGGCCGGCACGCCGGCTGGATTGCGGCGGCCGGCGGTCTGGCGGCGGAGAAGGCCGGCGATCCGCCGCACGTGATTCTGCTGCCGGAGATCACCTTCAACGAGAAGCGCTTCCTCGCCAAAGTCAAGCGTTGCGTCAAAGACTACGGCTACTGCGCGGTGGTCGTCTCGGAGGGCCTGCGCAACCGCGACGGTCAGTTTCTCTCGGAGGCGGGCAGCCGCGATGCTTTCGGACACGCGCAGCTGGGCGGCGTCGCGCCGGTGATCGCCGCGCTGGTCAATCGCGAGCTGGGATTCAAGTACCACTGGGCGGTAGCGGACTATCTGCAGCGCGCTGCGCGCCACGTGGCCTCCAGAACCGACGTGGAGCAGGCCTACGCCGTTGGCAAGGCCGCGGTCGAGTTCGCCCTGCAGGGCAAGAACTCGGTGATGCCCACGATCGTTCGCAAGTCGAACAAACCCTATCGCTGGGCCATCGGCTCGGCCCGTCTGGCCCGCGTTGCCAACGTGGAGAAGTTGATGCCGCGCAACTTCATCGACAAGGAGGGATTCGCGATCACGGCGCGCTGCCGCACTTACCTGGCGCCGTTGATCAGAGGCGAAGACTATCCGCCGTACAAGAACGGTCTGCCGCAGTACGTCACGCTGAAGAACGTTGCGGTGAAGCCGAAACTCGAGGCCTTCAGGCCGTGAACGCCCTACCAGGCTTCAGCAAGATCGGGTAGCAGACGATAAAGCAGTGCAGTGCGCCGTGGGCTGGACGCGGCGAACACAACCTCGGGGGTCTCGATGCGAATCATACTACTGGGCGGACCCGGTGCCGGCAAAGGCACGCAGGCCGGCTTCATCGCAGAGCGCTACGGCATTCCGCAGATTTCCACGGGCGACATGCTGCGCGCCGCCGTCGACGCCGGCTCGCCGCTGGGCCTGCAGGCCAAGGCGATCATGGATGCCGGTGAGCTGGTTTCCGACGACATCATCCTCGGGCTGGTGGAGCAGCGTCTGAGCGAGCCGGACTGCGCGAATGGCTTTCTGTTCGACGGCTTTCCCAGAACCATCGCCCAGGCCGAAGCCTTGAAAGCGCAGCAGATCGACATCGACGCGGTCGTGGAAATCGCCGTGGACGACGAGGAGATCGTCAGGCGCATGAGCGGGCGGCGCGTACACCTGGCTTCCGGGCGCACCTACCACGTGGTGTTCAATCCGCCCAAGACCGCCGGCAGGGACGATGTGACCGGTGAGGATCTGGTGCAGCGCGAGGATGATCAGGAGGAGACGGTGCGTACACGGCTCGCCGTGTATCACGAGCAGACCGCACCGCTCATCGATTTCTACACCGATTGGCGCATCGCCGGCGATGCTCGCGCACCGCGCTACGTGCGTGTCAACGGCATCGGCGACGTCAGTGAGATTCGCGACAAGATCTTTTCAACGCTCGGCTGACCGCGGGGTCACGCAATCGGCGGTCGCCGCATCCAGGACCCGCAGCGACGCCTCGGCAAGGCCCATCAGCGCCACGCCTCGTGGCTGGACAGGTCAAACTCGTGCACGAACGCGCCCAGGCCGCCGTGGGCACGGCGTTCGTCGCGTATAGCCTGCACCAGCTCGCGGGCACGCGAAATGGTCTGCCGCTGCATCGCGGGCGTTACCGTTATATGCTCCAGCAACGCGCTGACGGCGGCCGTCTCGTCGGCGCGATAGTGCGCGGCGACGGCAGCATCGCGCAGCGGATCCTCATAGTCCGGCGGTTCGCTGAGATACATTGACCTGCCTTTGAGCAGAGCGCAGGCACCGGTATACAAGCAATCGTAAACAACGGTAAGCGTGTCCGCATCTGACGAAAAAAATCTGCTGGTGGTGGCCCACACGCCGTCGCCCAACACACAGACGCTTTGCGACGCGGTAGTGCGCGGCGCCTCGCATACGGACATCGAGAACGTACGGGTGCGCCACGTACGCCCGCTAGAGGCGCAGCCCGACGATGTGCTCTGGGCACAGGCGATCATCCTGGGCACCACCGAGAACTTCGGCTACATGAGCGGGGCGTTGAAAGATTTCTTCGACCGCGTCTACTATCCGTGCCTGGAGCACACAGAAGGGCTGCCCTATGCCGCCTACATCCGCGCCGGCAAGGACGGCACCGGCACACGCATCGCCATCGAGAAAATCACCGGCGGTCTGCGCTGGCGGCCGGTGCAGGCGGCGCTGGTGCTGCAGGGCGACTACGACCCCCGTTTTGAAGCGCAATGCGAGGAGCTCGGCATGACCATCGCGGCAGGCCTGGAAGCAGGTATCTTCTGAGTGCACTTCGCCCACGCGATAACGCGCACCCCGGGGGACGACTTCGCTGCGGGAATCACCAGCGCACAGCGCGGCGAACCGCACCTCGGCAAACTGCTCGCCCAGCACGCGAGCTACGAGGCGATGCTGCGCGCGCTGGGCCTGCAGGTGCGGACGCTGCCGCCGCTGCCCGGCTTTGCGGACGCGTACTTCGTCGAGGATGCCGCGGTGGTGCTGCCCGAGACGGCCGTGCTCACGCGGCCCGGTGCGCATTCTCGCCGCGGCGAGCCGATGCACCTGGAGAAGGTCCTCGCCCGCGAGCGTGAGCTGGTGCGCATCGAAGCGCCGGGCACCCTGGACGGCGGCGATGTGCTGGTGGTCGGACGCGAGGCCTTCATCGGCGAGTCGGAGCGCACCAACCACAGCGGCGCCACGCAGCTGCAGGGCATTTTCGAGCGCCACGGATACGCCTGCACGCTGCTCGAAGCAGGCGCCGGCCTGCATCTGAAGTCGAGCGTCAGCCAGGCGGCCGAGAACACCCTGCTGATCACCGCCGAGCTCGCCCGCCATCGCGCCTTCGCCCGCTACCGCAGGATCGAACTCGCGGCGCGCGACGCCTACGCTGCCAACGCGCTTTACGTCAACGGACGCCTCGTGATCCCCGCCGGGTACCCGCAGGTGGCCGAACGGCTTGCCGCGGCCGGCCTCGAGCCGCTGGAGCTGGATGTCAGCGAGCCGCGCAAGATGGACGGCGGACTGACCTGCCTGTCACTGCGATTCTGAGGCACCGCCGGCGCTGAGCCGGTGTGCGTCGGCTCATTCTCTGGCGACAAACTGCAGCGACTGGTGCGCGGTGCGCCGCGCGCGCCGGCGCTTCAACGGCGAACTCACGAACCGGTTCAGGCCCGCCGCGAGCACGTCGGCGAGACGCTCGGGCAAGCCCCGGGCGAGCTCCTCGCGCACCGCGAGCGTGGTCTTCAACCAGTGCACGGACACGATGTACTCGCCCTGGCCGTGGTCGAACAACCGCTCGATCAGGCCGTCCACGAACGCGGCCGGATCGCCCACGCGCCAGCGGGCCAGCAGGTCGTCATTCCGGGTAAAGGCAGCGTTGCGGCCGGCGAAGCAGGCCATCTGCAGCAGGCCCTGCGGCCACAACGCGGGCAAAAGCGTGCACTGTTTGCGCACGGCGTTGGCGAAGGTGATTCCGTGGGTGAAGTCCAGCCAGCCCACGTTGCCGGACACTGAGACCTGAACCCTGTCTTCCTGTTCGAGATCGAACTGCAGCAGGTTGACGGCGTTCGCCTCGAGCAGCGCCCGGTAGATTTCCGCCGGCTCGCGGTCGCTCGCGGCCACCGTGAGATCGAGCGCCGCATTGATCCCGCGCCCCCGCCAGCGCCCGGCGTCCAGGTGCTCGGTTCCCCGGCCCCAGGCGCGCAGCGCTTCAGCGTACCCGCGAAACTCCGGAATCCGGTCCTCGCGGGTGGCGTACACGAGGCTGCGCAGCAGGGACAGCAGCAGCGGCTCGGCCACCGCATCGCCGAGCCGCTCGATCAGCGCGCCGGCCTTGGTCACGTAGATCAGCGAATGCCCGAAATCGTTGTAGTGCGCCAGCGCCGCCCGGCTCAGCGCGGGCTCGAAATCGGCGAACCTCAGGCCGTCGCGCAGCCCGCCGCGGATCAGACCCGCCGCCGCGGCCTCGTCCTCGCCTTCCACGGCGGCGAGAAACGTCCGCTCGTCGAACGCAGATGAGGCTGCAGTGTATGGATAATCACGTTCGCGCAGGACGTCGAACGCCGCATGCGCCACGCTTTCCACCAGGCAGACGAGCTGGTGCTCCGCGTGCCCGGCGTACTCGTCATACAGCTTCAGCCAGTCGGCCATGCCGGCGTACACATGGGTCCAGCCGAACTCGAGGCGTTGCCAGGACCACACGATCGCCAGGCGCAGGGCGTCGAGCGGATCCGCGCCCAGCTTACCGAGCCGGGCGATTTCCCGGGCCAGCCGGTCGTAGGCGTGGTCGTCGAACGCACCGCGCAGGCTCTGCGTGAGGGCCGAATAGCGCGCCGTATAGGGCGGCTCGGCCAGGTTCAGCCAGACATCCTCGCCGCGTACCTGGACGGGATACACGCGCAGCCGATCGCCGCCGTAGAGGTTGTCGCCGGTACGCAGATCGAACTTCCAGTTGTGCCAGTTGCAGGTGAGGGTGCAGTCGCCCGCGAGGCTGCCCTCGGTCAACGGATACCCTTCGTGCGGACAGCGGTTGTCGCAGGCCCTGACGCCGTCCGGGGTGTCGAACAGGGCGAGTTGCCTGCCCTCCAGGCGCACCAGGAGTTTACCGGCGGCACGCAGCGACTGCAGCGCTGCGGCGCGCCGCCAACGGGCGGTGATATCGGTCCCGATTTCGGCTTCGTTCACGCTTCTGCCCCGTTCTCCCGTGGCACCGCTGCCAGCCTAAACGCCCCCTCGCGGCCAGGCAACCGGGCCCCGCCGCGCTTTTTCCGCGAACCGCGTCGCACAAACCGGCTTTCGGCAGACGTTCTCCCTAAAGCGCCGCAAAGCCCGGCCGATACGCACGCGGACAGCGGCCGCGATCACGCCAGCTAAGGAATCGACAAGGCGCATGACCAAACCTCCCATACCCGAGAACGAAGGCAACCGCCTGGCCACCTTGCGCAGCCTGGGGTTGCTGGACACGCCGCCCGAGGAGCGCTTCGACCGGGTCACACGCCTCGCGAAACGCCTGTTCAACGTGCCCGTGGCGCTGGTTTCCCTGGTCGACGAAAACCGCCAGTGGTTCAAATCGAACCAGGGACTGGCGGCCAGCGAGACGCCCCGTGAAGACGCGTTCTGCGCCCACACGATCTTCGAAGCCGACGGCATGATCGTCAACGACACCTTGCTGGACGAGCGCTTTGCCCGGAACCCGCTGGTCACCGGCAACCCGAACATCCGGTTCTATGCCGGTTACCCGCTTACTGCTCCCAACGGCTGCAAGCTCGGCACCCTGTGCGTGATCGACGCCGAGCCGCGAGAACTGTGCGCCGAGGACATCGACCTGTTGCGGGATCTTACGGGAATGGTCGAGGCGGAGTTCACGGCTGTCGAGCTGGCGACCATGGACGAGCTGACCGGCATCTCCAACCGGCGCGGGTTCAACCTGCTCGCCGAAAAAGCGCTGGAAACCTGCAAGCGCCTGCGCCAGGACGTTTCGCTGGTGGCGTTCGATCTCAACTACTTCAAGGAGATCAACGATATGCTGGGCCACGCCGCCGGCGACCAGGCGTTGAAGGATTTTGCCCGGTGCCTGACCGACACGTTCCGCGATTGCGACGTCATCGGCCGCATGGGCGGCGACGAGTTCTGGGTATTGCTCTGCGACGCACACAGCAACGACGTGCCATCGCTGCTGAACCGGTTCCAGGATGCCGTCTCGACCCTCAACCATGTCAAGCAGCGCCCGTACCGGCTGGACTACAGCGTCGGGACAGCGAGCTGCTCTCCGTACAAACCCTCGTCGATCAAGTTCATGGGCGACCAGGCGGACGCCGATCTGTACGAACACAAGCAGAGCAAGCGCAACGCGGTCAGCATCGCCTGAACCCCGTCACGTCCGGCGCGATCCGCCCGGCGGCCCCTCTATCGAACGGCGCACCGATCGGTCATGATACGGACGACGGTGTTCGACATCCCGGGGAGACATTGATGCGCAGGCTGCTCACCACGAGCCTGATTCTGTTCGCCGTGCTCGCTGCGCCCGCGGCGCAGGCCGAGTACCCGGAGAAGCGCGTGCAGTTCATCGTGCCGGCGTCGCCCGGTGAACTGCAGGACGTCCTGACACGACTCATCGCCGCGCAGATGCAGGCCGACACGGGTATCACGGCCACCGTGGTCAACCGGCCCGGGGCCGAGGACGATCCGTTTGCGGCGGTGGCAGAGGTCGCGCGTGCGCAGCCGGACGGCTACACGATCGGGTCTTTCGTCATCGGCGTGCCGGCGGTGGGGGCGCTGCTCGGCAACGCGGGTATCGGCCGCGATACCTTCGAACCCGTGGGCATCTTCCTGACCTACCCGTACGTGCTGGCGGCGCGGAGCGAGGCGCCTTACTCGAACATGGCGGAGCTCGCGCGCTACGCGAAGCGTCACCGGGTGGCGCTGGGTCATTTCGGCTACGCCCGGGTATCGACGCGCGCCGCGGTCATGGCCGGCCTCGAGCTCGGGTTCGAGTTCGGCAGTGAAGCGGCTTTCGAAGCGCTCGACTGCAACACGCTCGCGGCGGGCGATGCGGACGTCATCAGCACCACGCTGCCGCTGATCCGGCCGTGCCTCGGCAAGGTCAAAGTGCTGGCCGTGATCGCCGAACGGCGCATCGCCCCGGTGCCGGACGCGGCGACCCTGGCCGAGCAGGTACGAGGCGTCGACGTCACCTCGTGGAACGGCCTGTTCGTGCCCAGGGGTACGCCGGGCGGGGTCAAGCGCGCGATCGCCGCCATCGCCCGTAAAACCGTGACCGGGCAGAGCGCGCAGGAACTGGCCCGCGAGTCGGGTGCCCTGGTGTACTGGCAGAACGCGGACGAGGCCGAAGCACGCTACGATGCCGACTACCGCAAGATCCGGGACATGCTCCGCCGCATGGGCGATCTGTAGGCGCGGCGGACGTGCCGGTCCGCGGCCTCAGCCGGCGTCCGGCTGTTTTTCGGGGTGCGCGTCGGCGAACGCCGGCAGCCGGGCACACGCCGCCTCGACGCGCAACACCTGCGGATAGGCGTCCAGCGGACAATCGAAGCGCCGGGCGTTGAACAGCTGCGGGATCAGGCACACGTCCGCCAGCGAGGGGCCGCCTGCGTGACAGTAGGCGCCCGTCAGTCCCTGCGCCGCCAGCGCCTGCTCGAAGGCGTCCAGTCCACGTTCAATCCAGTGCCGGTACCAGCGCAGCTTCGCGTCCTCGTCGACGCCGAGCTCGCGTACCAGGTACTGCAGCACACGCAGATTGTTCAGGGGATGAACATCGCAGGCCACGATGCCTGCGAGGCTGCGCACTTGCGCTCGGGCCACCGGCTCGGCGGGTAGCAGCGGCGGCTCGGGATGCGTCTCCTCCAGATACTCGCAGATTGCCAGCGACTGGGTGAGCAGCTCGCCGCCCGGCAGGCGCAACGCCGGCACGAGCGCCTGCGGGTTGACGGCCAGGTAGTCCTGCAACCGCTGCTCGCCGGTACGCAGATTCACCGGGACCGGCTCGTAGGCGATACCCTTGATGTTCAATGCGATGCGCACACGGTAGGCGGCGGAGGATCGGAAGTAGTCGTAAAGCTGCATCAGGGTCGCTCCCGGTTTTCGCCGCCGGCGGCGTTGATCCGTTCGCTCCCGGCACGCTCCCGGCATGACTGGCGGAACGGCTAATTGTGCGGCAAGCGGACGCGATTTCAAACCGGGAGCCTGCCGAGGCGGCCGCGCGTCTCGTGGTACATGAGGAATGCCCCGCCGGCGACGACGGCTGCGCTGCCCAGCACGGCGCCGAGCGCGGGCCATTCATTCCAGAACAGAAAACCGAACAGCGCGGCAAACACCAGCGTGGCGTAGGACAGCACACCCAGCACGGTCGCGTCGGCGAATCGAAACGCCTCGGTCTGCGCGAACTGCTGAACACCCGCGAGCAGGCCGAACCCCGAGAGCAGCAGCAGAGTCGTCCAGTCGAGGCTCACCCAGCCGGACACTGCGGCCCAGGTCCCGAACACGATTGCGCCCGCAGCGTTGTAGTACCAGGCAATCGTCACCGTGCGTTCGGAACGGCTCAGCTTGCGGATCCAGATCATCACCAGCGCACCCAGCACGGCCGATCCCAGCGCCGCGCTCACGCCGCCCGCCGCCAGGCCGCCGCCAGGCCGGGCGATCAGTACCACACCCAGCAACCCGGCAACGACGGCAAAAAAGCGCGCGGCGTAGAGCCGTTCTCCCAGCAGCGGCGATGCCAGCAGCGCCACGAACAGCGGCGCGGCGAACACGATGGCGGTGGCATCGGCGAGCGGCATCAGGGTGACGGCCAGAAAGTACAGGCCCAGACTTCCTATCCCGAACAGGGCGCGCAGCCCATGATCGAGCGGACGCTGTGTGCGCAGCAGCCGCAGGCCACCGGCCGCGCCTGCCGCCACGCCGATCGGCAGCAAGGCAAACGCGTAGCGGAAGAACAGCAGTTCGGCAACCGGTATGTCCGCGCCGAGCCATTTCACCACCGCGGACAATCCCGCGAGCACCGCACAGCTCGCCAGCATCAGACCCATGCCGAGCAGCGGGCGATCCTGGTGCATTCCCGATGCTCGTGCGCAGGCGCCGCGCGGGTCAGCCGGAACGCCGCGTGGACGCGCGACCGGGCTGCAGGCTCAGAGGCCTTTGACCTGGCGGCGCCGTTCGTGAAGCACGGGCTCGGTGTAGCCGTTGCTCGTTTCGCGCCCCTTGAACACGAGATCCAGGGCCGCCTGATAGGCGAGGCTGCCGTCGAAGTCGGCCGCCATGGCCCGGTAGGCGGGATCGTCGGCATTCTGCCGGTCGACCACCGCGGCCATTTTCTCGAAGGTGGCAAGCACCTGCTCGCGGGCCACCAGACCATGGTGCAGCCAGTTCGCGATATGCTGCGACGAGATGCGCAGCGTCGCACGGTCTTCCATCAGCCCGACGTCGCTGATGTCCGGCACCTTGGAGCAGCCCACGCCCTCGTCGATCCAGCGCACCACGTAACCCAGGATGCCCTGGGCGTTGTTCTCCAGCTCGCGCTGCACCTCGCCGGCGCTGAGATTCCTGCCGCTCAGCAGCGGCAGGGTGAGAATCGCGTCCAGGCCGGCGCGCGGGCGCTCGCGCAGTTCCCGCTGGCGCTGAGCCACGTTCACCCGGTGGTAGTGAATGGCGTGCAGCGTCGCGGCGGTCGGCGACGGCACCCAGGCGGTGTTGGCACCGGCGCGCGGATGCGCGATCTTGGTCTCCAGCATGGCCGCCATCTGATCGGGCGCAGCCCACATGCCCTTGCCGATCTGTGCGTGCCCCGGAAGGCCCAGCGCCAGACCGATATCGACGTTCCAGTCTTCATAGGCGAGCAGCCAGGGCGCATCCTTGATGTCGGCCTTCGGGAGCATCGGGCCGGCTTCCATGGCAGTGTGAATCTCGTCGCCCGTGCGGTCCAGAAACCCGGTATTGATGAAAATCACCCGCGCCTGCGCTGCGCGAATGCATTCTTTGAGGTTCACGGTGGTGCGACGCTCTTCGTCCATGATGCCGATCTTGAGCGTGTTCTCGGCCATGCCGTACGCCTGCTCGATGCGCGCGAACAGCTCCACGGTCGCGGCGACCTCCTCCGGCCCGTGCAGCTTGGGCTTGACGACATACACGCTGCCGGTGCGGCTGTTGCGGAACTTGCCGCGTCCGAGCACGTCGTGCTTCGCCGCCAGCGAGACCACGACCGCATCCAGAAAGCCCTCGGGAATCGGCTCGCCGTCCAGGGTGACCGCATCGGTATACATATGTATACCGACATGGCGGACCAGCATCAGACTGCGGCCCGGGAGCGTCAGCGCTCCGCCGTCGGGGGCGGTGTACTCGCGATCCGGCTCGAGCGCGCGCTCGACCTTCTCGCCGTCTTTCTCGAACGTGCGCGTCAGCGTGCCCAGCATCAGGCCGTTCCAGTTGCGGTAAACGCGCACCTTGTCCGCGGCGTCCACCGCAGCCACCGAGTCCTCGCAATCCATGATCGTGGTGATCGCCGACTCGAGCTGCACGTCGTACACGTTCGCGATGTCGCCCTTGCCGATGAAAAAGCCCTCGCCGATGCGGATTTCCATATGCAGGTTGTAATGCCGCAGCAACACGACCTCCGGCGCCTCGGGTCTGCCGATGTAGCCGGCGAACTTCTCGGCATGCCCGAGGCCGGTGCGCGTGCCGTCGCCGAGCACGGCGATCAGCCTGCCGTCGTCGACCTTGTACTTGACCACGTAACGGTGGCTGCCGACGGCCAGGGGCACCGCGCGATCCAGGAACTTGCGGGTGTAGTCGATGACCTTGGCACCGCGCACCGGATTGTATTTCGCGGTGCGCTTGCAGCCCTGCTCCTCGAGAATCACATCGGTCCCGTAGAGCGCATCGTAGAGGCTGCCCCAGCGCGCATTCGCCGCGTTCAGCGCGTAGCGCGAGTTGTCCACCGGCACCACCAGCTGCGGACCGGCGATCCGGCTTATCTCGTCGTCGACGTTCGCCGTGGTGACCTGGAAATCGGGTCCTTCCGGCAGCAGGTAGCCGATGCGCTCGAGAAACGCCCGGTAGGCCGCGGGATCATCCTGCTTGTCCCGGTGCTCGCGGTGCCAGGCGTCGAGCTCGGCCTGGAGCGTGTCGCGTTTGTGTAACAGTTCGCGGTTCCTCGGGCCCAGATCTTGCACTATCGCAGCGAGGAGCTGCCACACGGCGCCCGGCTCGACGCCGGTGCCGGGCGCGATCTCGTCCTGGACGAGGTCGTGAAGTGCCTTGTCGATCTCCAGACCGCTTGCAGAGACTCGCTGGTTCATGCGCGTGTCGACCTCGCAGGTAGGGTTAGCCGGGCAAAGTCGCATATGGTAGCCGACGCCTGGAGAATGCACCACGCTCGCGGTGGCCTGCGGCAGACTGACGGGCACTGTAAAAAATGGCGACTACTGTTGGACGGGGAAACAGCCCTCTACGGGGTGAGGCAAATAAAGCATCAGGAGTACACATGGGTTTCAGTAAGCACGTAATTCGCAACTTGGTGTGGGCCGTCTGCTGCGGCGGCCTGGTTACGGCCGCCGGCTGCAGCAGCGGCGGCGGTGGCGGCGGAAGTACACCCGTCAGCCAGGCAGCGATCAGCAGCAGCAACGCCGGACGCATCGGCAAGGACGCCTACGACGCGCAGGCCGGCCTCGGCGGCGCCGGGGATTTTGCCGGCGACTCGGCCGGTATCAAGAGCGCGGCCGGCCAGACGATCGCGGCGCGTTCGCTCGCCGGCCTGGCACTCGATGCGATCCGCCTCGGCGCGGCCCGGGCGTCTGGGATCCGGTCGCCGAACCAGTCGCAGACCATCCCGTGCGACAATCAGGGCGGAAGCTTGACATTCACGCTGACAAACGTTGGCGACCCGAACGCTTTGGACGCCGGCGACAGCATCTCAGTCACGTTCACCAACTGCGTTGACAACCTTGAGAACATTACCACCAGCGGCTCATTCTCGATCACCATCGGCGCCGCCACAGGCGATGTAAACAATGACGCTTTACCCTGGAGCTTCTCGGTCACGGTGACCTACACCAATCTCACGATCACCGCGCCCGAAGGCACGCTGACGTCCAACGGCAGCCTGACGCTCGGTACGAGCTGGAGCGGTTCGAGCGGTTCCCCGCCCAACCAGCTGACCCTGACCATGTCAGGCAACAGCCTTACGCTGGCCAGCGGCAGCGAGACCGTTCAGCTCACCGGCAGCTTCACTTTCTCGCTCACCGGCGATATCAACGGCGACGATTTCAGCATCACCTACACGATGACCGTTGTCGTTCCCGGCGTCGGCAGCGTAACGGTCACTACGCCGATGGCGCTGACCGGCACCCTGGAAGGTACGATTGAGGACGGGCAGATCCTGATAACCGGGGACGGTAGCACTCTGACGCTGGACTTCTCCGCTGGAGGCGTTGTGACAGTGACACTCGACTCGGACGCCGACGGCAACCCGGATTGCATTCAGAATCTGACGGTTGACACGCTCGATTCGTTCGACGCGGCGGCCTGCTAACCGGCCGTACGGTCCTTCGCAAAGGCGTGCCCGGTCTCCGGGCACGCCTTTTTCTCGTTACACGTTGAGCGGCGGGAACCAGTCTTCCCCGCGCCCCTGCGGCGTGGTGTCGAACAGGTTCCACAGCGGCCACATCAGATCCATGTGCCGCGGGTGCCCGGGCACATCGGCGTAGAACAGCTCGGTGCCCCAGAAGTGGTGGATCCCGCCATCGCTGCGCACGAACACGTTCGCCATCGGCATCTGGTCTCCGTCGGCATCCTCGGCGAAGTAATCACTGTTGTAGCTGTTGGCGTGTGAGGACACGATGCGCAGGTTGCGCCAGCCGCGCTGCGTGGCGAACTCG